>NZ_JBQEDL010000012.1:0-105464 GCF_052106715.1 Gordonia sp. (in: high G+C Gram-positive bacteria) | reverse complement strand
AGCAGCTCGACGACGTCGCCGCGCGAACCGGTCGGCGCACGCAACGACCCCGCGACGATGTCGGCGATCAACGATGCGGCCGTCTCCTGGCCACAGAACCGGTTGGTACCGATACCGCCGGACGCGCCCCGCTTCAGCCAACCCGCGACATAGTGGCCGGGCACAGGTTCGCCGTCGTCGCCGACGACGCGGCCGTCGACGTTCGGCACCACGCCTGCGTCGTCGTCGAACGGGAGCCCATCGACGGCGACCCCGCGATAGCCGATCGACCGGATCACCAGGCCTGCGTCGATGTCCGAGGTCGTCTCGGTCGGCGTCACTCGACCGGAGTCGGGCTCGAACGTGTTGCGCACGACCCGTACGCCGGTGACCCGGCCGTCGCCGAGGATCTCGGCCGGAGCGGTCAGGTACCGGAAGACGACGCGCCGGTCCCCGCCGCCTACTCCGTGGTCCGCGTACTCGCGAGCCAGACGGATCTTCGACCCGATCGTGCTGTCGACGCTGCCGTCGGCCACCTGCGCCGCCACCTGTGGCGACAGTTCGAGGTCGTCTGCGTTCAGGACCACGTCGACCCCGTCCACGAGCCCCATCGAGAGGAACTCGGAGTTCGTGTAGGCGCCGTCGGCGACGCTGCGTCGTCCCAGGATCACGACTTCACGGATCGACGACGACCGCAGGGCCTCGAGTGCGTGCGCTGCGATGTCGGTCGATGCGAGGCCGTCCGGGTCGGTCAGGAGGATCCTAGCGACGTCGAGCGCCACGTTCCCGTTGCCGATGATCACCGCGCGCTCGGACGACAGGTCGAAGACGTCGTCGGCGTGATCGGGATGACCGTTGTACCAAGCGACGAAGTCGGTGGCGGCCACCGACCCGGGCAGCGACTCGCCTTCGATGCCGAGTCGTCTGTCGGTCGACGCCCCGCTCGCGTACACAACGGCGTGATAACGCTCGACCAACTCGTCGTGGGTGATGTCGTCACCGACGCTCACACCCAGGTAGTACTGGAAGTTCTTCTTGCGCGCCGTCGACGAGAAGGTCCGTTCGACTCCCTTGGTCGCGGCATGGTCGGGAGCGACGCCCGCGCGAACCAGACCGTACGGAGTCGGAAGTCGATCGAACATGTCTACCTGGACGGCGGGGTGCCGAACCAATTCCTCGGTCGCATAGAAGGCTGCGGGCCCCGCCCCGACGACGGCGACGTGCACGTCGCCGTCGGGGAGCTTCGGCGTGCGCACGAGGCGCGGCTCTCCCGCCTCGACGTCGTGATCGAGGTAGAAGTCGGCGTTCAGCTGGAGATACGGCTCGTCCTCGTCAGCGAGTTCGTCGTCAGGAAAGATCGCACCCACCGGGCACGCATCGACACAGGCACCGCAGTCGATACAGGTCTGCGGATCGATGTACAGCATCTCCGCGGTGCGGAACTCCGGTTCCTCCGGTGTCGGATGGATGCAGTTCACCGGACACACGCTGACACAACTCGCATCGTTGCAGCACGGCCTCGTGATCACGAACGCCACAGATCAGCGCCCCTTCCACTCCGGCGGACGCTTCTCACGGAAGGCAGTGGCACCTTCCTTCGCGTCGTCGGACGACCGAATCGGCTCGTAGATCTCCCACATCTTGTCGAAGCGCTCAGCGTTGCTCCAGTCGCGGGCCTTCGTCCAGATCTCCTTGGTCCCGCGCACCGCGAGCGGACCGTTCTTCGCGATCCGCTCGGCCAGCTCGATTGCGGTGTCGAGTGCGTCGCCCTCCGGAGTGAGTCTGCTGATCAGACCCGCGTCACGCGCTTGTTCGGCACTGACGAAGTCACCCGTCAGCGCCCATTCGAGCCCGAGCGCGTACGGGACACGTTCGGGTAGCCGGAGCAGTCCTCCACCTCCGGCGAGCAGACCGCGCTTGACCTCGGGCAGACCGAACACCGCGGTCTCGGACGCCACGACGAGGTCGCACGCGAGGACGATCTCGAATCCGCCCGCGATAGCGTGCCCCTCGACCGCGGCGATCACCGGTTTCGCAGGCGGAGTGTGCGCGATTCCGGCGAATCCCCGGCCGTCGACAGAGGGCCGCTCGCCGGCGAGGAACGCCTTGAGATCCATTCCCGTGCAGAAGGTTCCGCCCGCGCCGGTCAGCACTCCCGCCGTGATTTCGGGGGTGGCGTCGAGTTGCTCCATCGCGTCGGCGATGGCCTGGGCCGTAGCGGTGTCGATCGCATTCTTCACTTCTGGGCGGTCGATCGTGACGACGAGGACGCCCCCTCGCGTCTGCGTGTGAACTGTCATTTCGGTGCCATCCTGATCGCGCCGTCGAGTCGGATGACTTCGCCGTTGAGCATGCCGTTGTCGATGATCGCCATGGCCAGACGCGCGTACTCGTCCGGATCACCCAGGCGCGCCGGGTTCGGAATCTGCGCGGCGAGGCCGTCGCGGATCTCCTGCGAGAACCGGGAGAGGATCGGGGTGTCGAACACCCCGGGCGCGATGGAGTTGACGCGAACCAACTTGCGCGCCAGGTCGCGCGCTGCGACGAGAGTCATGCCAACGACGCCCGCCTTCGCGGAGGCGTACGGGATCTGACCGATCTGGCCCTCCCACGCGGCGACCGACGCGGTCATGACGACCACGCCGCGTTCGCCGTCGACGACCTCGTTGTTCACCATGCGGGCGGCGGCGAGCCGCAGCACGTTGAAGCTTCCGATCAAGTTGGTGGTGATCAACGACGTGTAAGTCTCGAGCGAGCCGGGCTCGCCGTCGCGTTCGACGACACGGACGGTGCCGCCGCGCCCGGCGCAGTGCACCACGGTGCGCAACGGGCCCCGGTCCTCGGCGAGGTCGAGCGCCGCGTCGACGGCCACCGGATCGGCGACATCGGCCGGCCCAAACTGGACCAGGTCGCCGAGCTCAGCCGCGACATCGGCGCCCGCCGAGGTCGGCAGGTCGACGATCACGACGTGGACGCCTTGTTCGATGAGGCGATTGACGGTGGCCAGGCCGAGACCGGACGCACCTCCGGTGACGATGGCCGACGAGTTCGCCAGTTGCATGTCAGTGTTCCTTTCTCATGGACGGATCAGTGTCGGTCGAGCGCCGATCAGGCCAGCGACTCGACGATCGTCGCGTTGGCCATACCGCCGGCCTCGCACATGGTCTGCAGCCCGTAACGTCCTCCGGTAGCGGCCAAATGATTGATCATGGTCGTCATGATCCGGGCACCGGAAGCCCCGAGCGGATGCCCGAGCGCGACCGCTCCGCCCACCGGGTTGAGTCTGTCGTCGGCCACCCCGAGTTCGCGTTGGAAGGCGAGCGGTACAGAGGCGAACGCCTCGTTCACCTCGAACGAGGCGATGTCATCGGCGGCAAGTCCCGCCTTGGACAGCGCCTTGCGCGACGCCGGGATCGGTGCAGTGAGCATGAGCATCGGATCGTCGCCAGTCACCGCCGAGGCGACTATTCGGGCGATGGGCGTGAGCCGGAGCGCCGCCGCCTTCGCCTCGCTCATTATCAGCAGGGCTGAAGCTCCGTCGGTGATCTGGGAGGCGTTACCCGCGGTGACCTTCCAGTCGAGATGCGGAAAACGCTCAACGTTGGCTTCGGTACCGAAGACCGCCCGCAACCCGCCGAGCTTCTCGGCGGTGGTCCCGACACGGATCGACTCGTCTGTGTCGACGACTCCCGCCTCGGTCCGCACTCCGACGATCTCGTTGTCGAAGGCCCCGCGCGCAACTGCGGCGGCTGCGCGCTCGTGCGAACGCGCCGAGTACGCGTCCAGCGCGGCCCGCGAGATGTTCCATTTCTCGGCGACGAGTTCGGCGGCAACGCCCTGACCGATGAGTTCACCGAACCGGGCACGGACTCGGGGACCGAACGGGTCGACTTCGCCGCGTGCGCTCCCCATCGGGACGCGGCTCATCGACTCGACGCCGCCCGCGATCACCATGTCGTACGCGCCCGCCATGACTCCCTGGGCGGCGAAGTCGACGGCCTGCTGACCGGATCCGCACTTTCGCTCGATGGTCACCGACGGAACGTGGACGGGAAACCCCGCTGCCAGCGCGGCCATTCGACCCGGGGTCGCCGACTGTTCCAGGTTCTGTCCGACACAGCCAACCAGGATGTCGTCGACCTCCCCCGGGTCGATGCCGGTTCGCCGCACGAGAGAGTCGAGCACCCCGGCCAGCAGGTCGACGGGGTGAACGCCTGCGAGTGCGCCGCCTTCGCGCCCCTTTCCCATCGGGGTACGGACCGCGTCGACGATCACTGCGTTCGGCATAGGGGAACCTCCACGTTCGCATCGCATCGTGCGTGACTACTATTGATGATTATCTTTACCACAATTTATCTCAGGTGACGGGGAATCGGCGGCGACACGGGCCGACACCGCCAACTTGGTGAGACGCAATTCATATTTATGATAATCCTTGTAATGGTTCGGGACATCGGCACCGATCGAGCGGGATCACGCAACCCTGCAGAACAGGAGTTTCAGCATGCCAGTCACACCGGCCGTCGCCGAGAGCGCACGAGAGGCCATGTACCGGTACGCCAGAGCCGTCGATGACGCCGACGAGTCCGCGCTCGCGGCATGCCTGCATTCCGACGTCGTCCTGCACAGAGTCGACGGCGCACGCACAGGCCGCGACGAGGTCCTCGCGTTCTACCGCACCGTGTTCGACGGCCCCACGTCGTGGAGCAAACACTTCGTCGGCAACATCTCGTGCAGCGGAGACGACCTGGCCGTCGATGTGCACGCGTACTTCCAGGCGGTCGCGCTCACCGAAGCTGGCCCCACCCTCGTCTTCGGCGAGTACAACGACCGCCTCGTCGCTGACCGGAGTGGCGGACTACTCCTGTCGATCAAGAGCATCGACGTCCAACTGACGATCCCGCTAGGAGCCCCGAAGTGACCAGCAGACCCACAGTCGTCGTAACCGGAGCGGCACAAGGCATCGGCGCGGCAATCGCTCGCAAGTTCGCCGCAGCCGATCATCGAGTGATCGGGGTCGACCTCGACTCGGATCGATTGTCCGAGACCGTCAAGACATGGGCGGGTTCCGGCCACCTGTCCGTGCGGGGAGACGCAGCGTCACCCGACGACGTCTGCCGGGCGTGCGACCTCGCCGAGGGGCACCTCACCGCCTTCGTCGCGAACGCAGGCTTCGCCAAAGCCGGCGATTCGACCGAGTACTCGCTCGACGACTGGAACGCGATGCTCCGCGTCCACCTGACGGGAGCCATGGTCGGCGCACAGGAATCCGCCGCCCGCATGCCCGAGGGAGGCTCGCTCGTGATGATGTCGTCGCTCAACGGCATATTCGGCTTTCCCGGCCGCACCGCCTACGGCGCCGCGAAAGCCGGAGTGGCCGGGTTGGTCCGTGGCCTCGCGGCAGAGTGGGCGTCGCACGGAATCCGCGTGAACGCCATCGCACCGGGTTCGATCGTCACCGAGTTGTCGCAGGACTTCATCCGACGGGGCGTCGTCCGCGAGCGAGAGTTCCTCGATCGAATTCCGATGAACCGATTCGGCGAACCGGAGGAAGTCGCCGAGCTCGCATACTTCCTCGGAACCTCGCTGTCGTCCTACATCACCGGTGCCACGATTCCGATCGACGGCGGCTGGGCCGCCCAGGGGATCACCTGAACCCGAGTACCGGCGCGCGAAAGTCACCCAAAGCGGAACTTTCTCGCCGGATAGTGCATCTCCGTGCAATTAATGATTATAGTTATTACAGTTGCTACGTCGGAGGTCACACCCGACAGGCCGCGAACAACGGCCACAGGCACCCGACAGCGTTCACACGATACGAGGAGAGGGGTCGCAATGCCGCCGACCACACCCCACACGGACACCGACGATCTTCAGGCCATCAGACAGTTGGCCGCGCAGGTAGCACAAGAGCGCTTCGCGCCGAAGGCTGCACAGTGGGACGCAGACCGCACTGCGGTGCCCCTGGAGGACCGTCAGTTCCTCGGGTCTCTCGGATTCCTCGGCATCGCACTGCCCGAAGAGTACGGCGGCTCGGGCGCCCCCCTCTCCCACGCACTCGCGGTCATCGAGCAACTCGCCTACCACTGTCGGCCCGCCGCGTTCCAGGTCTTCGAGTCCAACACGGGCCCGGCGCAAGTCATCGCACGGCTAGGGACCCCTGACCAGAAGCAACGATTTCTGCCCGGCATCATCGCAGGCGACATCACCATGGCGGTCGCGATCTCCGAACCGGACGCCGGATCAGCTGCCACCGACCTGACCACCAAGGCCGTTGTCACCGACGACACAGTCCGGGTCACCGGCAACAAGCGGTGGATCTCCAACGGCAGCGAAGCCGACGTCTACCTCGTGTATTCGCGGATGTCGGATGCCCCTGGTGCGAAGGGCATCGGCGCGGTGCTCGTCGAGGCCGACCGCGACGGCATCAGCTACGGCGCACGCGAGAAGCTGATGGGATTCCGCGGCATCCCCTCTGCCGACATCTACTTCGACGACGTCGAGGTCCCGAAGGAAAACATCGTCGTCGAGCCCGGCGGCTTCCGGAGACTGTTCACCGCGTTCTCCATCGAGCGTCTGGGAAACTCCACGATGAGCCTGGCCCTCGGTCAGCGCGCCCTGGATCTGACGCTGAAGTACGTGCAGGACCGCGAGCAGTTCGGCAAGCCGCTCATCGAGTTCCAGGCTGTGCAGATGACCGTTGCCGATATGGTGCTGCAGGTGGAGCAGGCGCGCTTGCTCCTCGAACGTGCCGCCGCAGGCGTGGTGACCGGTTCAGACCTCCCGAACCCACTCCACGTCTCGCTCGCCAAGTGCACTGCCAACGAGATGGCCAAGAAGGTCACCGACCTCGCGATGCAATTGCACGGCGGCAACGGGTACACCGAGGAATTCGGCATCGAGCGGATGCACCGTGATGCGCACGGTTGGGCGCTCGCCGGCGGCACGCCGACCATGCAGCGCACCCGCATCGTCTCCGAAATGCTCGGACGCGGCTTTGACCAGCGCAAGTGACAAGGAGAACCGATCAATGGACGTCTACACAGATCTGACCCCGAACTTCGCTGATCCTGACGATTGGACCCTGGCGACAGTGCTGCGCACACACGCCACGCGCACCCCGGACGCGCCGTGTCTGTTCGCGCCGGAGGAGGATGTCGAACTCACGTACGCACAAGCGCTCGCCGAAGCCGAGAAGATCGCGGGCTCGTTCGACGCGGCAGCTGTTCAGCGCGGCGACCGGGTCGCCATCATGGCACAGAATTCCTCACGCCTCGTGCTCAGCTGGTGGGCCACGGCCATGGGCGGCACCGTTCAGGTGCCGATCAACACCAATTACGAGGGCGAGTTCCTCAAGCACCAGTTCACCGTCGCCGACGCGCGTTGGGCCGTCATCGACGACGACTACGCCACGCGGTTCGCGGCTGTCGCCGACCACGACTCGGCGAACGGCGTCAACCGGGTCGAGAAGTTCTGGGTCATCGACACCGGCTCGCTCGACGCCGCGATCAGCACTTTGACCGCGGCCGGATTTCAGGCCGAGCCGTGGGACCGTCTACCTGCAGGCGAGCCGCTGAACGCGCCCGCGCCCGCGCCCGCCGATCTCGGCGCGATCTTCTTCACTTCCGGTACGACCGGGCCGTCGAAGGGCGTGGCGATGCCGCACGCGCAGTTGTACTTCTTCGCCCAGGAGGTCGTGTCACTGACCCGTCTGACGGCTGTCGACCGATATCTGACGGCCACTCCGCTCTTCCACGGGAACGCCCAGTTCATGGCGGTCTTCCCGGCGCTCGTCGCGGGCGCGAGTGCGGTGATCCGACGAAAGTTCAGCGCCAGCCGCTGGATCGACCACGTGCGCGACTCCGAGGTGACCGTCACCAACTTCGTCGGCGTGATGATGGACTTCGCGTGGAAACAGACACCGCGCGAGAACGATCTCGACAACAAGCTCCGATGCATCTACGCGGCACCGATCGCCTCGACGATCGCCGAAGACTTCAAGAAGCGCTACGGCGTGGAGACCTTCGTCAACGCGTTCGGCCTCACCGAGACGTCCGCTCCGATCCTCTCGCCGTACAACGTCGAGATCCCGCCCGGCGCGGCCGGCCTGCAGGCCTCGGACTGGTTCGACATCCGCCTCGTCGACCCGGACACCGACCGTGAGGTGCCCATCGGGGAGGTCGGCGAGCTCGTCGTCCGCCCGAAATCCCCGTACATCTGCAGCATGGGGTACTACGGGATGCCGGAGAAGACCGTCGAGACCTGGCGCAACCTGTGGTTCCACACCGGTGACGCCCTCCGCCGCGACGACGCCGGCTGGTATTACTTCGTCGATCGGTACAAGGATGCGCTACGCCGTCGCGGCGAGAACATCTCGTCGTACGAAGTGGAGCAGGTCGTGCTGGCACATCCGGGGGTGCACGAGTGCGCAGTGATCGGCGTGCCGGCCGACGTGGACGCTGGGGAGGACGAGGTCCTCGCGGCGATAGTCGTCACCGAGACCGTCGATCCGGCAGAACTCCTCGCATTCTGCGACGGCCGCATCCCAGCGTTCGCCAGGCCTCGATACATCCGCACGGTCGACGCGTTGCCGAAGACTCCGTCGGAGAAGGTCCGCAAGGCCGTCCTCCGCGACGAGGGCATCACCCCGGACACCTTCGACGCCGAACGCGCGCCCGTCTGACTTTTCGAGCCCAACGCAGAGAGACACGACATGGACTACACCCCGGATTCCACGCATGAAGACATCCGCACGGCCATCGAGCAACTGTGCCAGCGCTTCCCCGATGAGTACTGGATGGAGCACGACGACTCGCACGAGTTCCCGTGGGAGTTCTACAACGCGATCGCCGAAGGCGGCTGGCTCGGGCTGACCGTCCCCGAAGAGTACGGCGGCGGCGGACTCGGTGTCACAGAGGCGGCCGTCGTCGAACGAGCCATTTCCGCGTCCGGTGCCGGAATGGGCGGTTGCAGCGCCGTTCACATCGGGATCTTCGGATTCGAGCCGATCATCCACCACGGCAGCGACGAGATGAAGCGTAAGTATCTGCCGCGCGTGGTCACCGGCGAACTGCACACATCGTTCGCAGTCACCGAACCCGATGCTGGCACGGACACCACGAACATCAAGACGTTCGCCAAGAAGGTCGACGGCGGATGGCTGGTCAGCGGCAAGAAGGTGTGGATCACAAAGGCCCAGGAGGCCGAGAAGATGCTGCTGCTGTGCCGTACCTCTCCTCGCGAGGAGGGCGGCAAACGCACGGCAGGCATGACGCTGCTGTTCGCGGATATGGACCGCGACCATGTGCAGATCCGCGAGATCCCCAAGATGGGCCGCAACGCCGTCGACACCAACGAACTGTTCATCGATGAGCTGTTCGTCGCCGACGAGGACGTAGTCGGAGAGGTGGGGCACGGGTTCCGCACGATTCTCGGCGGGCTCAACGCCGAGCGCGTCATCTCCGCGAACGCCGCTCTCGGCATCGGTGAGGCAGCGCTCCGCCGCGGCGTGCGTTACGCGAACGAACGCGAGGTGTTCGGTCGTCCGATCGGTAAGAATCAGGGCATCGCATTCCAGCTCGCCGAATCACGCATCAAGCTCGACGCCGCGCAGGCCGTCCTCGACAAGGCCGCGTGGATGGTCGATCAGGGACTGCCGTGCGGCCGTGAGGCGAACGCCGCCAAGTACCTGTGCGCCGAAGCAGGCTTCTTCGCCGCGGATGCGGCACTTCAGGTCCACGGCGGCTTCGGATTCGGTAAGGAGTTCCATGTGGAGCGCTACTTCCGCGAGGCTCGACTCATGCGCATCGCGCCGATCAGCCAGGAGATGGTGCTCAACTACACCGCCGAGCACGTCCTCGGTCTGCCCCGCAACTACTGACGCAACGGCGTACGCGCCGAGAGCACGCACGAGAGAGGCAACCATGCATCCCTACCGTTCCATCCTCTTCGTTCCCGGGCACCGTCCCGCGTGGGCTGAGAAGGCCGTCGCGGCGGGCGCCGACTGCATCGTCCTCGACCTCGAGGACTCGGTACCCGCGGCAGAGAAAGCCGTGGCGCGCGACACCGTCGCCGAACTGATCGGCGACGTCCGTCGGAACAACCCGACGATCGGGTTGTTCGTCCGAGTGAACCCGCTCGCGACCCGCCTGACCGGCAGCGACCTCGAAGCCGTCGTCGTTCCCGGCCTCGACGGTGTCTTCGCTCCGAAGATCGAGACCGAGATCGACGTCGTCCGATACGACGCACTCCTCGACCACTTCGAGATGCGCAACGGCGTCGAGGGCCTCGAGTACATCGTCCCGGTCGAGACGGTGAAGGCGATCTGGAACTGCCGTGAGATCGCTGCGGCGTCACCGCGCGTCGGCGCGATGATCGGCCCGACCGCTGAGCACGCCGACATCGCCCGCGAGGTCGGATTCGAATGGACGCCGGAAGGCCAGGAGTCGCTCTACCTGCGCAGCCGAATCCTGCTCGCCTGCCGGGAATCCGGCCTCCACGCCCTCACCGCGCTCTGGGAGGACTTGGAGAACATCGACGGCTTGCGCGCATTCGCGACTCACGGCCGAGGCCTCGGATTCCGAGGCATGATCGCGATCCACCCGAAGCACGTCGAGACCATCAACGACGTCTTCAGCCCATCTGACAAGGACATCGAGTTCTACCAGGGCATGGTCGACGCCTATGAGAAAGCCGCCGCCGACGGGGTCGGCGCGTTGCGCTACCGCGGTCTGCACATCGACAAGGCCCACTACGACAAGGCCGTGGGCTGGCTCGAGCGCGCCGCGGCCATCACGAACCACTGACCACATCGCAGCTTCGAAAGGAGTCTGTCATGCCTGATGCTGACCAGACCGTAGACCAGAGTTGGGTTCCACCGAACCGCACCCTGCTGATCGGCGGCGCGGACGTCGAACCCACCGGTGAGACCTGGGAAGTCGTCAACCCGGCGACCGAAGAGGTCATCGCCGAGGTCGGAGGTGCCTCGTCAACACAGGTCGACGCCGCCGTCGCCGCAGCGCGCACAGCGTTTCCGAAGTGGGCTGCGCTCTCCGGGGAAGAGCGCAGCGTGCACATCCACCGCTTCGCCGACGCGCTCGAACGCGCTGCGCACAAGTTACTTCCGTCGATCGTCAACGAGGTCGGCACTCCGGTGTCGCTGGCCGAGTACCTACAGGTCAAGATGGCCGTAGACGAGCACCTGCGGTGGGCGGCCGAGGCTGCGAAGACCGACCGCACGCTGCACCTGGGCGAGTACGACAAGCCCGTCCCAACGATGAGCGACGTGGTCCACGATCCCGTCGGCGTGGTCGCCGCGATCACCGGCTACAACTATCCGCTCAATCTGGCGGTGTTCAAGTTCGGCGCCGCACTCGCCGCCGGCTGCACCGTGGTGCTCTTCCCGTCGCCGCGCACACCGTTGACCACGTTGTTCCTCGCCGAACTCATCAAGGAGTCGGGACTTCCCGACGGCGTCATGAACATCGTGATCGGCGGCGTTGACGTCGGCAAGCAGTTGTCCTCGCATGCCGGGGTGGACCGGGTGTCGTTCACCGGTTCGGACGGCGTCGGCGCACAGATCATGGCTCAGGCCGCGACCAACCTGACCGGCGTGACACTCGAGTTGGGCGGAAAATCGCCGAACATCGTGCTTCCGGGCGTCGACGTCCAGAAGATCGCCGTCGAGATGCACCTGCGCTGGTCCCGCAACGGCGGACAGGGCTGCGCCGCTCTCGCACGTCTTCTGGTCCACGACAGCGTCTACGACGAGTTCCTCGAGGCGGGAGCAAGCGCGTTCGACCAGATGATCGTGGGCGACCCCTGGGACCGGAACACCAACATCGGACCGATGATCCGCCCGGATCACCGGGCAAGCGTCCAGAGCTTCATCGACGACTCCGTCGCGGACGGCGGCACCAAGCTCCTGGAGGTGACCAAGCCGCTGCCGGAGAAGGGCTACTTCATCAATCCGGTCCTGCTCGGCGACCTGCCGCCCGACGCGCGTGCCGTCCAGAAGGAGATCTTCGGCCCGGTCGCCGTCATCCTGCCGTTCAAGGACACCGACGACGCGATTCGCCTGGCCAACGACACCCCGTTCGGCCTCGCTGCCAACGTGTGGTGCGACGACCCGATCGAAGCTCGCCGCGTCGCCGAACAGATCCGTGCGGGAACAGTCTGGATCAATGGCGGCGGCGCCATGCGGCCGGATGCGCCGTTCGGTGGCTACGGCAGGTCCGGCGTCGGCCGCGAACTCGGCGAATGGGGTATGCGCGAATACCTCGAGCCCAAACACATCCAGTGGAGGATCTGATGTCAACGAATGGCGCACCCCTCGCAGGCCTGAAGGTGGTCGAACTCGGCACCATGTACGCGGCGCCGACCGCCGGTCGCATGCTCCGCGACTTCGGCGCCGACGTGGTCAAGGTCGAGGATCCGAATACGGGCGACTATGCACGGCAATGGATTCCACAGAAGGACGGCCTCTCGCTCGGCTTCTCACGGCTGAACGCTGGCAAGCGTTCGGTCGGGATCGATCTGCGTACCGAGCAGGGCCGCGAGTTGGTCAAGAAGCTCATCGCCGACGCCGACGTCGTCGTCGAGTCGTTCCGGCCGGGCCGACTCGAGGACTGGGGTCTGGATCCTGACGCACTCCACGAGATCAACCCCGGCCTCGTGATGGCTCGAGTGTCCGGTTTCGGTCAGACCGGCCCGAATCGACTGCTGCCGGGATTCGGCACTGTTGCCGAGACGGCCAGCGGGTTCGCGAACGTCAACGGTCAGCCCGAAAGCCCGCCGACCTCTCCGCCGTTCGGATTCGCCGACTCGATCGCCGGACTGTCGGCAGCCATGGGCGTGTCGATGGCGCTGTTCAACCGCAGCCGTACCGGTCGTGGTGAGGTCGTCGACGTCGCCCTGTACGAGCCGCTGATGTTCATCATCGGCGACATGTTCCTCAAGTACACGGCGCTCGGCGAGGTCCAGCAGCGTATCGGCAACTCCACCGGAGCCGCGTCGCCGCGCGGGATCTATCAGGCAGGCGACGGCAAGTACCTGTCGATCGCCGCGTCGAATCAGGCGATCGCCGCGCGGCTGTTCGCCGCGATGGGCAGGCCCGAGGTCATCGAGGATCCTCGGTACGCGACCAACGCGGACCGTCTCGCCAACAACGACGAGGTCCAGGCCATGGTCATCGACTGGTGCAAGCATGCGCCGCGCGAGGAGATCCTGGCGATCCTGGAGAAGTTCGAGGTGGTGTCGGCAGCGGTCAATGACGCATCCGATGTCGTCAAGGACCCGCACTTCCAGGAGCGGACCCTCGTGGAGATCACCGGAAACGAGATCCTGCGCAATACGCTGATGCCGGGCCCCGTCCTCCACATGGCCGGCTACGACGGACCCGTGTACGACGGCGTCCCCACCGTCGGCGAGCAGACCCGCGAAGTCCTGATCGAGCGTCTCGGTCTCGACGACGCCGAACTAACACGTCTCGCTGCGGCAGGCGTCATCAATCATGGAGGCGATGAATGAGCATCGACGAGACCGGGTTGTTCGCACTCCCCGCGAGATACCTCGAGCTGCAGGAGCACGCGCGTGAACTCGCGGTGTCCGTGCGCGACATCGCGGCCCGCGCCGACGAGTCGAGCGAGACCGACCCCGACGTACGCGCCCGTCTCGCGGCGTCGAGATTGACCGAACTCGCCGTGCCCAAGCGGTGGGGCGGCCGTTTCGACGCCGTCGATTCGCTTGCGATGACCGTGGTGCGCGAGCAGTTGGCCGCCGAGAGCGGTCACCTCGACTCGATGTTCGCGATGCAGGGTATCGGCAGTTATGGCCTGGCCGTCGCCGGTTCGGATGCGGTCCGCGACAAGTGGCTGCCGAAGGTGGCCTCACTCGAGGCCATCGCGGCACTGGGTCTCACCGAACCCGACGTCGGATCGGATCTGAAGGCGTTGACCACGACGGCGATCGTCGACGGCGACGAGCTCGTCGTGAACGGTCACAAGTCGTTCATCACCAACGGTGGCGACGCCGCGATCTACAGCATCCTGGCGCGTGAGGGTGACGGCTACTCGCTGATCCTCGTCCCCGCGGACAATCCCGGCGTGCGCACCGAGCGGCCGCATCAGATCATTGCGCCGCACGTGCTGTCCGATGTGATCCTCACCGACGTCCGAGTCCCGCGCGACCATCGGATCGGCGAGCCCGGAAAGGGCTTCTCGCTGGTGCTCGCCACGTTGGCGACCTTCCGTGTGTCGGTGGCCGGCGCATCGGTCGGCATGGCCGAGGCCGCGCTGCGACAGGCCCTCGACCACGCGAACAGTCGCGAGCAGTTCGGGGGCCCGCTGTCACGTCTCGGTTCGGTCCCCGAACATCTCGCCTCGTGCTGGACCGACATCGAGGCCGCCCGCTCACTGACCTACCGAGCGGCCGCTGCGGCGGCGCGCGATCCGCTCGCCAGCTTGCACCTGTCGTCGATGGCGAAGGTGGCGGCCACCGAGACGTGCGGACGGGTCGTCGACCGGGCAGTTCAGATCATGGGGCGCTTCGGCATCACCCGCGGCACCGATATCGAGCGCCTCTACCGCGAGGCGCGTCCGACGCGCATCTACGAGGGGTCGACCGAGGTCATCTTCGATTCGCTCGCAAAGCAACTCATCAAGAAGGGCATCTGACGCATGGGCATCCTTGACGGAAAA
Source organism: Gordonia sp. (in: high G+C Gram-positive bacteria) (assembly GCF_052106715.1). NCBI lineage: Bacteria > Bacillati > Actinomycetota > Actinomycetes > Mycobacteriales > Gordoniaceae > Gordonia > Gordonia sp. (in: high G+C Gram-positive bacteria). Next base: position 90,789 of record NZ_JBQEDL010000012.1, on the reverse strand, counting down.
GTCGCGTTCATCACCGGAGCCGGGCACGGCCAGGGCCGCGCGCACGCGGTCACGATGGCGAGAGAAGGCGCCGACGTGATCGTGATCGATATCGACGAGCCGATCGAGAACGTGGCATACGAGCACGGATCTGCCGACGACCTCGCCGAGACCGCGCGACTGGTCGCCGATACCGGGCGCCGGGTACTCTCGCGCATCGCCGACGTGCGATCGTCCGACGCTCTGAACTCCGTGGTCGCCGAGGGTATTGAGACGTTCGGCAAGATCGACGTCGTGGTCGCGAACGCCGGGATCTTCACCCAGGCGCCGTTCTGGGAGATGGACGAGAAGACCTGGGACGACGTTCAGGACGTCAACTTGAAGGGCGTGTGGCGGACGATGAAGGCGGTCACCCCGCACCTGATCGAACGCAAGGCGGGTTCGATGATTCTGACCTCGTCGGTGAACTCAGTCGAGGGCAACCCGGCAGCGGCCCACTACACGGCGGCCAAGCACGGCGTGGTGGGGCTCATGCGGAGCGCCGCGCAGACCCTCGGCGCCTACGGGATCCGCGTCAACTCCGTGGCGCCCGGCCTCATCGACACTCCGATGACGAACTTCCAAGCGATGTACGACCAGATGGCAGGCCACCCGAACGCCGATCGCGCCGATTACGACCGTGCGTCACTGCATTTCGGAGCGATCGCCGGCCAGGGCGCGCTGGCCCCGGAATCGATTGCCAATGCTGCGGCATGGCTGGCCTCCGACGGCGCATTCGCGATGACGGGCCAGAACATCGTTGTCGACGCCGGGCACACCATCCTGGCCGGATTCAACCCCAATCCCGTTCTGCCGGACTGACCCGGACGCGGCGATGCCCGCCCCACGATCGATTCACGACTATAGAAGAGGTGACGCACGATGACGGTACCGACTGTCGATGTGCTCGTTCTCGGAAGTGGTGCGTCCGGACTCTGCGCCGCCCTGTCTGCGGCGCACGCGGGGGCATCGGTCGCTGTCCATGAGAAGGCAGACCAGTTGGGCGGGACCACCGCGTTGTCGAGCGGGGTGGCATGGCTCCCCGCCAACCAGTACGCGGCGGAGGCCGGCGTCACCGACAGCGTCGATGACGGGTTGGCCTATCTGGATGCACTCTCCAATGGGATGATCCTCCCGGAGATGGCCGAGGCGTTCGTTCGGACGGTCGGCCCGATGCTCGATTGGTTCGAGACATCGACGCCGCTTCGCATGCGCCTGGTTCCCGGCTATCCGGACTATCACCCCGAGTTTCCCGGCGGACGGCCGCACGGCGGCCGATCGGTGGAACCGGGACTGTTCGGCTTCGATGCGTTGGGCAATTGGGCCGATCGCATCTTCGGATCACCGCGGCGGATGTACGTGAGCGAATCGCCGGTCGGCGGCGGAACTGGGTTCCTCACCGAGGACGACGACCGAGAACGCACCGCAGGCCAGTTGGAGGGGCTCGGTCGCGCACTTCTCGGAGCGTTACTAAAAGGTCTGCTCGACCACGGAGTCGAGCCGATCCTCTCCAGCGCCGCCACCGAACTGATCACCGAAGACGGAGCAGTCGTCGGCGCGAGATTCGCCGACGGCCACGAAGTTCGAACCCGCCGGGGAGTGATCCTTGCGACCGGCGGCTTCGAGCGTGACCCCGAGTTGACCACGACGTTCCTGCGCGGGCCGATGAGTCATCCCGCGGGCGTACCGACCAACACCGGCGACGGTCTGCGGATGTCGATGCGGATCGGCGCGAAGCTCGGTGTGATGCGCGAGGCGTGGTGGGTTCCCGTCGTCGCCGAGCCCGGGGATCCGGCCGAGCAGTATGCACTCAACGGTGTCCAGCTCGTCCAACGCGAACGCTCGCTGCCGCGCAACATCATCGTCAACGTCCGCGGACAGCGATTCACCAATGAGGCTGCCAACTACAACGCCTTGGGCGGCGCGTTCCACGCGTTCGATCCGACGCAGTTCCGTCATGTCAACCAGCCCTGTTGGATTCTGTTCGATCAGGGCTTCGTCGACGAGTACGGCGGCTACGGCACGCCTGCCGGAGGATCGATGCCGCAGTGGATCACGCGCGCCGACTCGGTAGCCGAACTCGCAGCCGAACTCGGGCTTCCGCCCGGGGAGCTCACCGCCACTGTGGATCGGTGGAACGAACTAGTCGACAAGGGCCACGACGACGACTTCTTGCGTGGAGACAGTGCGTACGACGGCTGGTGCGGCGATCGGTCGCACTATCCCGGCGTGCTGTCGACTCTCGGACGCATCGACAGCGGCCCCTTCTACGCGGCACCGCTGCACAGCAGCACGCTCGGCACCAAGGGCGGTCCGCGGACCACTGTCGACTGCGAAGTGCTCGACGTCGACGGCGATGTCATCCCCGGTCTGTGGGCTGTCGGGAACGCAATGGCCGCCCCTACGGGCATGGTCTACGGCGGCGCCGGAGGCACCCTCGGTCCGGCTCTCGTGTTCGGCTATCGCGGAGGACGGTCGGCAGCCGGACATCCGGTGCGCGGCCAGGTCTCGACTCCGCTCGACCGGCAGAGCTGAAACGCCTTCGTGTGAGTGTTACCCCGTGAACCAACTGCCGAGCATCGCGCGCGGTTCGTCGCCGGGAAGTCGGACCCGGTCGTCGGCGGGAAGGATCTCGCCGTAGCGGTCCGAACGCGCCGCGTAGACGAACCGGATTCGACGGGACGCGAACACCCACCACCCGTCGTGTACGACGTAGGCGTCTTCGTACTCATGCGCGGCAAGGACGACTCCCCGCCCGGTAACGAGTTCGGCGTGCGCCGTCGCGATGCCCTCGGCCCTCGTCCCTTCGACGTGGACGACATGCGTCTCCGGCGTGTGCAGCATTCGCCGGAATCCGCGCATCGACGCGGCCAACAACTCCAGCACCGCGTCTCGTCCGGACACCGTCTCACCGTCTCGCTTGAGCACCATGTCCGGATGGAACATGACCGCCAGCGCGTCGAGGTCGTGAGCGTCGACGGCTATCGCATAGAGGATGGCGAGATCGCGCAGCGATTCGCGGGAGGCAGCGGCGTCCGGCGTCCCACACTCCGATATGCCAGACTCCGATATCCCGCATTCCGACACCGCGGTCCGGGCGCGCACCCACGCCGACAGGTCTCTCATGCCACGTCGAAACTCGGTGCAGGCAACGTCGCCAGGACGTCGAGCATCCGCTGCGGTATCGGGGCCTTCGCAAAGTCTGCGTCGCGGACGGCGAACGTCATCTGCCCCTTGGTGACGAGTTCGCCGTCTCTCGTGAACTCGAAACCCACACTGTACGAAGTGGTTCCGATACGGTCGGCGACCGCTTGGCAGCGGATCCGGTCGAACACCGTCACCGTCTGCTTGTACTGGGCAGACGAGTTGAGACCGACGGTCACGACTCCGACCTGATCCAGCAGCTCACCGCCGCGCAGTCCGTTCGCGAACATCCACGTCGTATAGCACCGTTCCATCCAGCGGTAATAGATGCCGAAGTAGGCGATGCCGACCATGTCGCAGTCGCCATAGGCGAGCTGGAAGTCGAGGGTTCCGTTTGCGATCGGATCCTGCGGGTCCATGTTCTGGTCCGGGTGGTTCACGGTATCTGTCATCGTCTCTCTCACTTCTTCAGGACCACGGTCGCGGTCCCCGACATAGCGCGTCCGGCACCGTCGACGTCCAGCCAGACCTCGCATTGGACCAGTCGGCCGTCCGGCCCGTCCTCGATACCGGTCACCTCGGCACCTGCCCGCACCGTCTGCCCGCCGAACACGTTGCCGAGGAATCGGCAGCGGAAGCTGCAGATCCGGTCGCGGCCGCCCGCCCACTCGGCGAGCATCGTCTGGATGTACCCCATGTTCAGAGGCCCTTGGTTGACGGGTGCCTCGCCGAGTCCAAGCTCGGCCACAGCGCGCGTGTCCCAGTGGATCGGGTTCGGATCGGCCAGGAGCGCCGCCATCGTCTTCATTCGCGCAGGGTCTACGGCGATCTCACGGCCGGTCACGACATCACCTATCGAAACGGTCACGACTCGCCCTTCCTCGGCAGCACAAGTGAATTCCAGCAGGTGGCGACCTTCTGGTCGTCGCGCCACAGATCGAATTCATACCCCACGATGTCGAATGTCCCGGTACGACGGCCGACCTTGCGGTCGAACGAGGTGATCTGTCCGGTGACCTGGTAGTCACCGCAGGTCAGGGGCGCGTGGAATGTGGTCTGGTGTTCGCCGAACATCGGACCGTCCGCAGCCGTCGCACCGAACCAGGCGAACAACTCGTCCCAGGTGATGCCCTTTCCACCGACGGACGCCATCCACGCCATCATCGGGTGCGGCGTCTCGTCGTACGGGTCGTCGCCGAGTACGTCGGCGACCAGCCACGCCCGCCACGGTTCGATCGTGTACGTGCCGCCGGGAAACTCACGACCCACCAGGGCCGTGTACCTCTCGACGTCGTCAGACATTCCCGTCATGCCCCTCCCAGTACGGTCTGCGGAGTTCACGCTTGAGGATCTTCCCTGTGGGAGCCTTCGGCAACTCCGCGACGAACTCGACCGACCTCGGCTTCTGATAGCTCGCGAGATTCGCGCGCGCCTGGTCGATCAATTCTTGCTCGGTGGCGCCCTGCCCGGGTTTGAGGACCACGAAGCCCTTCACCGCCTCGCCCCACTCATCGTCGGGTACGCCGATCACCGCGCACTCGAGAACTGCGGGATGGGTCGCGATCGCCTCCTCGACCTGCACCGAGTAAATGTTCTCTCCACCCGAGATGATCATGTCCTTGGCCCGGTCGACGATGAAGACATACCGCTCGTCGTCCCAGGTGGCGATGTCGCCCGTCCACATCCACCCGTCACGAAGGGTGCGTTCGGTCTGTTCGGGTTTGTTGAGATAACCCACCATGTTGGCCGGGCTCTTCACAATGATCTCGCCAGGCGTCGAGCCGTCGGTCGGCACCAGTTCACCGGTGAGCGGATCAACGATCCTGACCTGCGTCACGAATCCTTCCCGACCACACGACTTGAGTCGCTCGGGGCGCACACCGCGGACGGCGGCGAGGTGGTCTTCCTGCGAAAGGAAGGTCATCGTGGTGCCCTCGGTCTGACCGTAGCCCTGGATCAGAGTGCACGGGAACGAGTCGAGCGCCTGTCGCACGATGTTCGATGGCATCGGACCGCCGCCGTACTGGATGTTCCGCAGACTCGAGAGGTCGTACGACGCGAAGTTCTCTTGCGCCATCATCCAGTTCAACATCGTCGTCACGCCGAGGAATGCCGAAACCTTCTCGTTCTCGATCAGGTCCAACGCGAGTTTGGGCTCGAAGTTCATCAGGACGAGCGGGCACCCGTGCTTCATGTAGTTCATTGCGAGCACGATCGGGATGTGGAACATCTGCCCGGTGAGCATGTAGACGTCGGTGGGGACGACTCGTTCGGCCACCGTCTGGTTGAGCATGCCCGCAGCCGCACTCGCGTGCGTGTGCAGAGCGCCCTTCGACGGTCCGGTGGTTCCACCGGTGTACAGGAGGAAGAACGGATCGTCTTCGGCGACTTGGACGGTGAGTTCGTCCATCGATCCGCCATCGATCAGTTCGTAGAGGCTGCCGTCGCCGCCCTCTCCGAACGAGAGCCAGTGCGGAATGTCGACCGTTCGCTGCAGTTCGGACACCACGTCAGCGAACTCGGCTTCGGCGATCAGTACCTTAGGTCGGGCATCGCCGAGCAGCTCGCCCAACGCAGGCGTCGCGAGCCGCCAGTTCAACGGCTGGGCGACCAGCCCTGCCCGGCCCGCTGCGAAGTACAACGCTTGGAACTCGACGCAGTTGCGCGAGATCATGGCGACGACGTCGCCCTTCTGGAGTCCGAGAGTCAACAAGCCATTGGCCATGCGACGGACGAGTTCGTCGAGCTCTCGCCAGTCGACGCGCCGATCGTTCGTCGAATCGTAGATCGCCTGGTTGCCTGGGGTCAGTGCTGCCCACTTGGCTGGAATCAGTCCCTGATTCATCGTCGTTCTCTGTTTCAGTAGGGCCGGTCGAGTTCTAGATCAAGAGTGCGCAGCCGCGGGTCATCGTCGTCGCCGATGATCTCCAGTCGATACACGCCCGCGCTGAGCACACGGATCTCGCCGTTCTCCGTCGCGAGAAGCGTCAGATAGTGGGTCGTGCGCGTGACACCGTCTTCAGTGCCGTGCACGATGAGATTCGAGTTGACGTGGCGACGCTGGTCGGTCTGGGATTCGGCGGACTGCTTCATCAGCGACAGAATGGCGTCCTTGCCGTCGAAGACGACGGGCTCGTTGCCGGGCAACGTCATCCGGAAGACTGCGTCGTCGGAGAAGCACACGTCGATCGCGTCGAAGTCGGCGGTGTCGTAGCCCAGCGAGTAGCGGCTGATCAGGTTCTCGATCGATTCACGGGTTGGCATGGTTCCGGCCTTTCGGGTCAGGAGGGACAGACGGGGTGGTGTTCATCGGTTCGCCAGAGACCGCAGCCAGGACAGGTCGCCGCCGGTGAGAACGGACGGCCAGTCCGCGGGGCGGGGGTCTCCGTACGCGAGGTTGCGGTCGCCGGTCCGCATCGTCTCGACATAGCGGTCGGCAGGCGTGTAGTAGAAGTACGACATCACTCGATTCGCGATCCGCCAGCCGTCGGACGTGCGTCGATAGGTGTCCGCATAGCGCAGTCCGACGATCATCGGGGTCCCGTTCCGAACCACTTCGGCATGCCCGGTCAACGTGCCCGATGCGACGTCCGGGTCTGCGTCGTCGAACGCGACGATCAGTCCGTGCGAGTAATGGAAGGTAGCACCGAGCGCGTCGAAACGTCCCTGATAGGTCTCGGCGATCGTGTCGAGACCAGTCGCGTCGAAGACTCCGTCGCCCGAGCCGAGATGCGCGTCCTGGGTGAAGATCTTCGGCAGGAGGTCGAGATCCCGTTCGTCCATGACGTGGAAGTACAGCAGGACCAGCTCGGCCAACTCCTGGCGGTCTTCGACCCGCCGCAGTCGGGATTCGAGTTCTGCGGTCATCGCGGGATCACCCCGAAGGTGTCGATTTCGACCGGAGCGAGCATCGAATCGTCGAGCAGTGCGGTGCGGGCCACCGCGATACGCTTCGCGGTCAGAACCCATCGCCCACCGTGCCGGGCCATCGTGTCGTGGTAGCGGCCCCAGATCTGGCGGGCACCGCCCGACGCGTGAGTAGTGATGGCGATGAACGTCGAACGAACGTCGACAGAGCCGTCGTCGTTGGTCGTCGCCACCACGTTGGTCGCCATGTGCTGAGCATCGCGGACGTCGGAGGCCGCGAAACGGCGGTAGAGGTCGAGGAATGCCTCGCTTCCGTGGGTCGTGCCGTCGTGCCTGGTCAGCTCGACATCCGGGTGGACTATCTGTGCCAGACCGTCGATATCTCTCGCGTCGACGAGCGCTTGGTACTCATTCAGAAGACTGGTCGCCGCGTAGCTGATCGTTACGGGGTCTGTGGGGTCCAGCGACATCTGCTTCCCTTCGGTAGACCGGAGTGTTCCTTGCAATCATATTCATAGAATGAGTCACACGTCACGCGATCGACAATCCTCGCGGCAGCATTGGAGATTCTTTCCGACCCTCCCAAATCAGTGCATACTATGCGTATAGTTTACGTCACAAGCCAGGTCTTGTGTCTCGCACACCTCCCAACACAGACACCACTACCGCCGCCGGAAAGAAGGAGCACCGATCCATGCCTGAAACCCTCCCAACGACGTCCGTCGCCGACTACGAAGTCCTCGTCGTCGGCGCAGGTTTCTCCGGCCTGTACCTCCTGCACCGTCTGCGCAACGAAGGGCATCGCGTCCACGTCGTCGAACAGGCTCCCGAGGTCGGCGGGACCTGGTATTGGAACCGCTATCCGGGCGCGCGATGCGACGTCGAGAGCGTCGACTACTCGTACAGCTGGGACAACGATCTTCAGCAGGAGTGGGACTGGACTGAGAAGTACCCCGCGCAAGGCGATATTCTCGCGTACCTCAAGCATGTCGCCGATCGCTTCGACCTGCGCAAGGACATCGATTTCGACACGACGCTCACGAGCGCGGAATGGGATGAGTCGCAAGGTCTGTGGACCGCCACCGCCGCGGACGGACGCATCTACCGCGCGCGCTACCTCCTGATGGCTGTCGGGTGCCTGTCCGTCCCCAAGGACATCGACCTTCCCGGCTTCGACACGTTCGAGGGGCGGGTTCTACGTACCTTCGACTGGCCCGAGGGCGAGCACCTGGCCGGACAGCGGGTCGGAGTGGTCGGCACCGGTTCGACCGGGGCACAGGTCATCCCCGCGCTCGCGGAGACCGTCGCAGACCTGACCGTCGTTCAGCGCACACCGAACTTCGTCATTCCCACGCGTAACCGCCCGCTGCACGACGGCGAACTCGAGGAGATCAAGGCCGACTACCCCGACCGGCGAGTCCGGAACCGAACACACCCAGCAGGGGTCTTCCGAGACGACAACCCGAAGAACGCCTTCGACGTGGACCCCGAGGAGCGTCGATCGACGTTCCAGGAACGCTGGGAGGGTGGCGGCATCAACTTCCTCGGGTCGTTCGCCGACCTCATGTTCGACCAAGCTGCGAACGACGCGGTCGCCGAGTTCGTCCACACCAAGATCGACGAGATCGTCGACGATCGCGAGACAGCAGACTCGCTCAAGCCCACGAGCTATCCGCTCGGCGCGAAGCGCCCCGTCGTCGCCACCGACTACTACGAGACGTACAACCGCGACAACGTCCACCTCGTCGACGTGAAGAAGACCCCGCTCGACACGTTCACCGAGAAGGGCTTCCGCCTCACAGACGGCACCGAGTACGAACTGGACGCAATGGTGCTCGCCACCGGCTTCGACGCCTTCACCGGACCGTTCACCAAGATGGACATCCGCGGCACCGACGGCGGCAGCCTGGCCGAGACTTGGGGCCGACACGGCGCCAAGACGCACCTTGGGCTCGGCACCGCCGGCTTCCCGAACATGATCATCGTGGCGAGCGTCGGCAGCCCGTCAGTGCTCGCCAACATGGTCACCGCCATCGAACAGCACGTCGAGTGGATCTCACAATTGCTCGACACCATGCGCAGGGAGGGCTACACGATGATCGAGGCCCAGGAACCCGCACAGGAAGCCTGGGTGCAGACGGTCGAGGAGGTCGCCGCGATGACTCTGTGGCCCAATGGCGACTCCGGGTCCTGGTATCGGGGAGCCAACATCGACGGCAAAGTGCAGATCTTCATGCCATACGCCGCCGGGATCGTCGAGTACGGCAACGCTATCGATAAGTCCGCCGCCAATGACTACGAGGGCTTCACGCTCTCCTAATCCGAACAGAACTTCCACCGAACTGAAAGAGGAATCTCATGGCAATCCCCAGCTACGAAAAACTGTTCATCGGCGGCGAGTGGGTCGAGCCTGCGACCGACCGCAAGATCGAGGTCGTCTCCCCCATCGACAATCAGGTCATCGCAACGGTCCCCGAAGCCACCGAGGCGGATATGGACCGTGCCGTCGCTGCGGCCCGCGAGGCGTTCGACAACGGCCCGTGGCCGCGGATGACCCCAGAAGAGCGAGCCGGTTACCTCAAACGCGTGGGCGAGGAGGTCGTCAAGCGCAGCCCGGCGATGGCCGAGTCGTTCACACAGGAGATCGGAGCCCCGGCCGCTGTGGCGGACGCCTTCCACGACAATGCGCGCAAGATGTGGGACGACGCATCGACCCTGTACAAGCGCTTCGAGTTCGAAGAGGAGCGCACCTGGGACGAGAGCGGCCGCGGAAAGCTCGTTCGTGAACCCGTCGGTGTGGTCGCCACGATCATCCCGTGGAACGGCCCCGTCGCCACCGGTTCACTCAAGCTCGGCCCGGCGCTCGCCGCAGGCTGCACCGCCGTGTTCAAGCCTGCGCCAGAGGGTCCCGTCAGCGTCATGATGCTCGCCGAGGCGTTTGAGGCAGCGGGGCTGCCCGCCGGCGTCGTCAACGTCGTCCCGGCAGGCCGAGAGGCAGGCCAGTACCTCGTCGAGCACAACGGCGTCGACAAGGTCTCGTTCACCGGCAGCACTGCGGCAGGACGCAAGATCATGGCGTCGGTGGCCGAGCGCATCGGCAACATCAGTTTGGAGCTCGGCGGCAAGTCGGCGGCCATCCTCACCGAGGACGTCCCGTTGGAGAAGGTCCTGCCGACCCTCGTCTTCGGCGGCTTGGGCAACTCGGGCCAGGTATGCGCCGCGCTGACCCGCATCCTCGTCCCCCGGTCCCGTCAGGACGAACTCGTCGACGCCATGGTCGCCGCCTACCAGGAAGTCAAGGTCGGCGACCCCCGAGAGGAGGGCGTCGCCCTCGGACCGCTGGCGGCCAAGCGTCAGCAGGAGCGCGTCCTGGACTACATCGAGATCGGCAAGCGCGAAGGCGCCCGCGTCGCTATCGGCGGCGGCGTCCCCGAGGGATTCGAGGAGGGTGCCTACGTCGAGCCGACCATCTTCGCAGATGTGACTCGCGACATGCGTATCGCCAATGAGGAGATCTTCGGTCCAGTCATCGCCGTGATCCCCTACGACACCGTCGCCGAAGCCGTCGACATCGCCAACAGCACCGACTACGGCCTCTCCGGTGCCGTGTACGCAGCCGACGACTCCACGGCCGAGGCGATCGCACGCCGGGTCCGGACCGGCCAGATCGGCGTCAACACCTGGGACATGTGCGTCACCCAACCGTTCGGCGGCTACAAGCAGTCCGGAATCGGCCGCGAAGGCAACGTCGAGGGCCTCAGCGCATTCCTCGAGACCAAACTGTTGATGTACTGACCCGGGTCCCTGCTCGCGCAGCGAACCCGCCACAACGCAGAGGGGCTCCGGCGGTCGCCAGGCCGAAGGAGCCCCTCTGCGTTGTGGCGGGTCGTAGGCGGACTCAGACGAGACGCGGCCGACACGAAAACCACTGGGCTGTGAGTGGCATTCGTCCCGGCCGCGTCGGATGAGAGGTTGTCACTAGTCGTCGATCACCGTGAGTGCGACCTCCGGGCACGACTCGACGCCGAGCACAGCGCCGTCTTCCAAATCTTCCGGGATGTCACCGGTGAACCGCACGATCACTTGGCCTTCGTCATCGGTGTCATAGACATCCGGAGCCGACATCCGGCACAAACCATGACCCTGGCACTTAGACTGATCTGCTTGAATCCTCATCTTTCAACCTTTCTCCTTCGAGCCGTGACCAGCAGCGGGATCGACCCATGCGATTCACCCGCGGTGATCATCGTCGCGCCGGTCGATGGTCGCGACTTGACGTCCAACTAGTAATAACTATTATCATAGTAACAGTGAGACGGCACACATAAAGGAGAGCACAGTGACCAACGAGCGCCGCTGCCCGGTTACGCAGTTTGATCACCATTCAAGCGAGCACACGCGAGACCATGTGGCCATCTACCGAAAGCTGCGCGAAGAGACTCCGGTCGCGTGGACTGAGACGCACGGCGGATTCTGGGTGCTGTCAGACTACGCGTCCGTCTACGAGGCCTCGCGCGACGACGACTTGTTCTCCTCCGCCCGTCACGACGAGTACGGCGGCGCAGGCCTCGCGGTCACGATTCCGAAGGCTCCCACTGAGTTCCATATCCCGATCGAGATCGATCCGCCGAACTCGGCTCCGTATCGCAAGCTGATCAATAGGGTCACCGCGCCGAAGGCCGCCGAGAAGCTCGAGCCCATGATCAAGCACTACGTGACCGGCATCCTCGATTCGGTGATCGAGAGCGGCGAGGCCGATCTGGCCATCGTCGCCGGCGTCCCGGCCATGGTCGTCATCGACTGGCTGGGCCTGGATCCCGCCGAGTACCAGGTATACGTCGACGCGATGCATACCTTGGTGTCCGCGGCTCCGGACTCCGACGAGTACAAGCATGCCGCCGAGGTATCCGTCCCCTGGGTCGAGGCGACCGTTCGCGAGCACATCCGTCACCGCCGCGAACACCCTGCCGACGACATCACCACCTACTTCATCGACTCCGAGATCAACGGCGAGAAGATGACCGACGACGAGATCTACTCCATCCTCGAACTCGTCATCTCCGGCGGAGTCGGCACCACCGCATCGCTGGTGACCCAGTCCCTGGTGTGGCTGTACCAGCACCCGGACGAGCGTGCGCAACTCATCGAGAACCCGTCGATGATCGACGTCGCGATGGAGGAGTTCCTCCGCGTATTCTCCCCTACCCAGGCACTCGGCCGGACCGTCATGCAAGACACCGAGTTCCACGGCTGCCCCGTGCAGAAGGGCGATCGCGCCCTCCTCTCATGGGCGTCGGCCAACCGCGACGCCGAGCAGTTCACCGACCCCGACGAGGTCGACATCACGCGTTGGCCCAACCGGCACATCGCTTTCGGCGTCGGAGTCCATCGGTGCGCGGGGCTGTACATCGCGAAGGGACTGGCGCGCGAGATCTTCACGCAGGTCTTCGAGCGGATGGGCGACTACGTCGTCGACATGGACAACGTCGTCACCTACCCGGACCAGGGGACCAACGCGGGCTTCCACTCGATCCCGGTCACCTTCACTCCGGGCAAACGGCTCCTCGGCGACACGCCGCTGTTCGCCGAGCACTACACGAAGGTCTGATGGGCACCGTGGAGGAGAGCACTGGCCCCGTTCGGCTCGACGGCCGCGTGGTAGTCGTCGGCGGCGGACTCGCTACGGCCCGCACCGTCTCGACGTTGAGGCGTAAGAAGTTGACCGGACCGATCGACATCGTCAGCGCCGAAGGGCACCTGCCGTACGACCGGCCTCCGCTGTCGAAGGACGTTCTCTCCGGTGCCAAAGACAGCACCGCGCTCCCCTTCGACCCGGTCAAGCTGGACGTCACCGTCCACACCGAGCGAGTCGCGACCGGCGTCGACACCCGGGCACGAGTGTTGCACACCGGCCGCGGCGACCTCCCGTTCGACGGTCTGGTCATCGCGACGGGGGCGGAACCGATCCGACTACCGGGCGACGGCGAGCAGATTACGCTTCGGACGATCGACGACGCGTTGACACTGCGCGATCGACTGACACCGGGGGCTCGCGTCGTGATCATCGGCGCGAGTTGGATCGGCGCCGAGGTCGCAACGGCGGCGACGGCTCACGGCTGCCAGGTCACGTGCCTCGAATACGCGGATGCTCCGTTGGCGAACGCGCTCGGCGCGGACGTGGCGAATCGTCTTGTACCGTGGTGGTCCGGCACCGATCTGCGGTGCGGGACGTCGGTCCGGGAGGTGAGCGGCGAGGGTGTCGTCCTCGCCGACGGCACGGTGATCCCCGCCGACGTGGTCGTCACCGGTATCGGGGTTCGACCGTCGATCGGCTGGCTCGACGGCTCAGGCCTGGCGACCGACCGCGGCGTCCTCACCGATGAGTTCTGCCGTACGAGCGTCTCCGGTGTCGTCGCGCTCGGCGACGTCGCGCAACGCTGGTCCCCGCGTACCGGTCGTCATGTAGCGGTGGAGCACTGGGACGACGCAGGCGGCGCAGCGGCGACCGCAGCCGTCGCGCTGCTCGGCGAGGCTCCCGCGTACGACCCGGTGCCGTACTTCTGGTCGGACCAGTTCGGCCACAAGATCCAGTACGTAGGTGCGCACACATCGGACGACATCGCGACGATCACGACCTCCGATTCCGGCGACCTCGACACCGTCACGTGGACAGCGCCCGACGGCACACTCGCGGCGTGGCTGGGTGTCGACCGTCCGCGCGACGTCATCGCCGCGCGCACCGCAGTCGGCACGTCGGCGACCGACTTCGCCACCGCGCATGCCTGACACCATTCGATCGCCGCACGGCGATCCCAACTGAAGGAGGCTCGCCGATGAGTGGCGTGAACGTGACTCGGAAAGACGACGTCGTCTGGGTCGAACTCGACCGGCCGGAACGTCTGAACGCCTACGACATCGACATGGCGCGCGACATGATCGAGGCGTTCAAGTCAGCGTCGGACGCGTACGCGGTGGTCTTGACCGGTGCAGGCCGCGGCTTCTGCGCAGGCGGAGCCCTCAATCAACTCGATGACCCGGATCCGGCGCTGCTCCGCGAACTCTTCACCGCATCACTGCAGGTGTGCGACGCGATCCGTAGCTGCCCACGTCCCGTTATCGCCGCAGTGAACGGTGCAGCGGCCGGCGGTGGAAACGAGTTGGTGATCGCGTGTGATTTCGCGATAGCGGCCGAAAAGGCGACCTTCGGTCAGACCGGGCCACGCGTCGGCTCATCACCTGTGCTCGGCGCGACGAACATCCTGCCGATTCAGATCGGCGAGAAGCGCGCCAAGGAGATGGCGATGCTGTGCCGCCGATACACCGCTCAGCAGGCGCTCGACCTCGGCCTGATCAACGAAGTCGTGCCGGGCGATCAGCTGACGACGCGCGTGGACGAGTGGATCGACGAGATCAAGGCGCTGAGTCCTCGGTATCTGGAGATCACGAAGCTGAGCAGCAATCTGTACTGGAACAATGCGCAGGACTCGATGCGCAACGGCCTCGGCATGCTTCTGCAGGCCATCGGCAGCCCCGACATGGTCGAGGGCGCGGGTGCGTTCCTCGCCGGACGCGCGCCCGAGTTCCCGCCGCCCCCGCGACCCCGTGACCAGTAGCCCACGTCCCCCTTTTTCACCTGAGCGACAGGAGTGTGCGACGACCATGTCCACAACCAGCTATGACCTGACCGGCAAGGTCGCCCTCGTCACCGGCGGCAGCCGCGGCCTCGGCCGCGCCATGGTCGGGGCCCTCGCCGAGGCCGGCGCCGACGTCGTGATCGCCAGCCGAAAGCTCGACGCGTGCGAGGTCGCCGCAGAGGAGATCCGCGAGTCCACGGGCCGCCGTGCCCTTCCCCTCGCCTACCACGTCGGCAACTGGGACGACGCGCAGCCGACCGTCGACGCGATCGTGAAGGAGTTCGGGCACCTGGATATCCTGATCAACAACGCGGGCATGTCACCGCTCTATGACGGAGTCGAGACGATCAGTGAAGCGTTGTGGGACAAGGTTTTCGACGTGAATCTGAAGGGTCCGTTCGCGCTGTCGATCGCAGCGGGGCAGCAGATGGCGAAGCAGGGCGGCGGTTCGATCATCAGCATCAGCAGCCGTGCGTCCGAGCGCCCGCGTCCCCACACTCTGCCCTATGCTGCGGCGAAGGCAGGGCTGAATGCGATGACGATTGCGTTAGCGCATGCCCTAGGCCCCGAGGTCCGCGTCAACGCGATCATCGCAGGCACCTTCCTCACTGACGTGAGCAAGTCGTGGGACGCCGACGCCTTCGCTGCGCGCGCCCAGACGTTCGCGCTCGGCCGAGGCGGCGACCCGACCGAGATCACCGGAGCCGCCCTGTATCTGGCCGGAGATGCCAGTTCATACACGACCGGTTCGATGCTCACCGTCGACGGTGGCCAGCTCTGATGGTCTCGCCGTCCCCTACTTCTCGAAGGAGATTCCCATGCCCGGCCTCTGGTACGAAGAGTTCGAGATCGGCAAAGAGTATCGTCACGCCTGGTCTCGGACCGTCACCGAGTACGACAACATCCTGTTCACGTCGATCACGATGAACCCGGCGCCCATCCACCTCGACGCCGAGTACATGGCTACGCAGCCACACGGGCAGCGTTTGATGAACAGCCTGTACACGGCGGGTCTCGTCGGCGGCATGATCGTGTACGACCTCACGATGGGAACGACGCTCGGCAATCTCGGGTACACCAAGTTCGACTTCCCGAACCCGGTCTTCCACGGCGACACCATCCGTGCGGAGAGCACCATCCTCGACAAACGAGAGTCCAAGAGCCGCACCGACTCGGGCATCGTCTACTTCGAGCACCGCGGCATCAACCAACGCGATGAGCTGGTCCATATCTGCCACCGCGCAGGCCTCATGCTCAAGAAGCCGAAGGACGCCTGAGCGGGTCCCGATGTCGAGACGACTATTTGACCGAGGCGATCATTTGACCGAGGCGATCATTTGACAAGGACCCCCGCGTCGATCGGCATCGCCACGCCTGTCACGTACCGTGCCTGTTCACCGGTCAGAAAGACGATCGCGTTGCTGACGTCGTCGACCTCCACGTACGGAATGTCCAGGACGTGCATCCCACGCATGATCGGTTCCACCTGGTCGCGCGTCGGGTCACTCTCGTCGGGCAGGAACAGCCGGTAGATGGCGTCGTTGAGCAGCATCGTGGTGTCGACGTTGGTCGGAAGGACCGCATTGACTCGGATCCCGTCGGGACCGAGCTCGTTCGCGAGGCTGCGCATGATCCCGAGGACGCCGTGCTTGGCCGCCGCATAGTGGGCGTTGTTCGGCAGCCCTTTCAGTCCGGCGACCGAACTGGTCAGCACGACCGCGCCTCCTCGACCGGTGGCCCGAAGGTGCGGGACGGATGCCTTCACCGTGTTCCAGACTCCGGTGAGGTTGATGTCGATCATGTCCTTCCAGATCTCGTCAGTGAGGTCGTCGACCGGGAAGCTGCCTGCGATACCCGCATTGGCGACCACGATGTCGAGCCGACCGAACTCCGCGGTCCCCTCTGCCAGGACGGCCGCGACGGCAGCCGAGTCGCGGACGTCGGCCTGCCTCGCACAGATCTGTCGCCCCTGCGCCTCGACGAGCCGTACCGTCTCGTCGAGGTCGTCGGGTTCGGCCATCGGATACGGCGCGCCGCCGACCGGCGCACACAGGTCGAGCGCGATGATGTCCGCGCCCTCTGCCGCCAAGCGCACCGCGTGATTGCGCCCCTGACCTCGTGCGGCCCCGGTGATGAAAGCGACCTTGTCGGACATGCGTGACTCCTCTCAGGGATGTTCTTGTAGCTGACGACGCTCAGGCCGGAGCCTTGAAATCCACACTCTGCAGGTCGGCCAGCGGCTCGACCACTTCACGTCCGACGCGCTCGAGGTACGCCTCGGTCTGCTCGGCGTCCATGCCGGGCCAATGCGGGCGCACCAGGAGCGGGCCGATCGGCAGCCGTCCGGCGATGTCGGTGATCTGCTGGCGCACCTGCTCGCCGGAACCGAGAAGCACGTGGTCCTTCACGTTCTCGAGGAATTCGTGCTCGACCCGCTCCTTGTCGAGCAGCCCCATGCCCTGGCCGGCGTACGAGACGTACTTGACGCGGGCCACGCTCGCGAAGTCATCGAGAGCCTGGTCGAAGGTATCGGCGACCTGCAGCTCGCGGCGCAGGGGAAGTTTGTTCAGCGGCAGACCGAGCGCACGACGTTCGGCTACGTAGAGGTCGACGAGGTCATCGAGCTGCTCGAGTGTCTGCTGAGGGGTGATGGTCCAGACGTCGCCGTGGCGAGCGGCGCGGCGGACGCCCTGTTCTTTCATGGCGCCCAGCCAGATCGGCGGTCGCGGCTTCTGGATGGGGTGCAGATGCGTCGGCCGATCCTCGACCTGCCAGAACTGTCCGTGGAAGGTCACGCGATCCCGTGTCCACAACTGAGTCATCAGATCGATCTGCTCTTCGAGGAGGCTGTACCGCTTCTTGTACTGGCGGTCGAAGACCTCGTATTCGTGCTCGAGATAGCCGGTTCCGATCCCGACCACGAGCTTGCCCTTCGTGATGACGTCGAGCGTCGCAAGATCTTCAGCGAGTTGAACCGGGTGGTGCAGCGGACCGATCAGCACGGTGGTGCCGATCCGCACGTCGTCGTCGAGCTCGGCCGCGAGGCGGGCTAGCAGCGGAATCGGCTGGAACCAGCGGAAGTCCTGATACAGAAAATGCTGCCCGATGGTCAGGTATTTGAAGCCCGCGCGCTGCGCTGCCTCCACTTTGCGAAGCATCAGATCCAGATGCTCTTCCGGTGGCGTCGAGACCGGCTGGTCTCCCATCAGGATTCCGAAGTCCAATGTCGTTCCTCTCGCAGCACTGTCGAATGATCAGAAGCAGACCATGCGGCGACTCCGGCCGGAACAGTGACCCGGCGCGCGGGGCCGCATCGAACGTGAGCGCGGTCTCGCGCTTCACATTATCCGACCATGATCATGAATATCAATTATTTGTCGGTAGCTTTGGCTTCACCCCTTTCCGTTAACGATGATAATCGTTATGGTGATAGTCGTCACTGATCGTCGGTTGCGAGATCGACCCGCACACCGACACCCACCCCTGAAAGGAAGGGTCCCATGACTGACGCCGCCACCACTGAGTCCGCAGCCGACGCCGTCGACGCCGTCGTGATCGGTGCCGGATTCTCCGGCATCTACATGGTCCACAGGCTCCACGAACTCGGGCTCACGGTCCAGGGATTCGAGGCGGGCGACGGCGTCGGCGGAACCTGGTTCTGGAACCGCTATCCCGGCGCGCGGTGCGACGTGATCAGCATGGAGTACGCGTACACGTTCTCCCCCGAACTCATCGAGGAGTGGGACTGGACCGAAAGGTATCCGTCGCAGCCGGAGATCCTGCGTTACCTGAACTTCGCCGCAGACCGCCTCGGCGTCAAGCCGCACTACAGGTTCAACACGCGGGTGGTATCCGCCTGGTTCGACGACGACGCCGACCAGTGGGTCACCACCACCGACACTGGCGCCGTGACCCGGTCCAGGTATCTGGTGACCGCTGTCGGGTGCCTGTCGACGTCGATGACTCCCGATTTCCCCGGCCTCGATCAGTTCGCTGGCGAGATCTACCACACCGCCGACTGGCCCGAGCACGACGTCGACTTCGCGGGTAAGCGCGTCGGCGTCATCGGTACCGGGTCGTCCGGCGTCCAAGTGATCCCCCTTGTCGCCGAGCAGGCCGATCACCTGACGGTGTTCCAACGGACCCCGGCGTTCAGCCTCGCATGCGGGAACCGCGCGCTCACCCCGGACGAGATCCGCGACTTCAAAGACAACATCGACGACCACCTGGAACGCTCGAAGGCCAGCGGCACCGGTCAGTACACCGACACCTTCGAAGAGAGCGCGCTCGACCACACACCGGAGCAGCGGCAGGCGATCTACGAGGAACGGTGGGGTCGCCACCGTGCGATCGATCTGATCGCGTGCTACCCGGATCTGTTCGCGAACCGGGAGGCGAACGAGACGATCGCCGACTTCTTCCGCGGCAAGATCCGCGAGACCATCACCGACCCGGAGTTGGCCGAACGCCTCACCCCGCGCACCTACCCGCTCGGCGCAAAGCGCATCACGCTGGACACGAACTACTACCAGACCTTCAACCGGGACCACGTCGACCTCGTGAGCCTGCGCGAACAGCCGCTCGAGACGTTCACCTCCAGTGGCATCCGCGCGGGAGGCGTCGACCACGAGCTCGACGCGGTCGTCCTCGCGACGGGATTCGACGCGATCACCGGACCGTTGCTGAACATGGACATCCGCGGTGCGGGTGGCCGTCGCCTCAAAGACAAGTGGGCCGACGGACCGGTCACGTACCTGGGCATCGCCGTCGACGAGTTCCCCAATATGTTCATGCTCACCGGACCCGGCAGCCCGAACGTGCTGACCAACGTGGTCTGCGCAATCGAACAGCACGTCGAATGGGCGGGCGACTTCATCGCCTATCTCGAGAGTCGCGGAGTCACGCGCGTCGAGCCCACGGCGCAGGCGTCACGCACCTGGACCGATGAGGCCGCGGACATGGCGAAGGACACCCTCTACCCCGAAGGCGAGTCGTGGTACACGGGTGTCAACATCCCCGGAAAGCCGCAGGTCATCATGTCGTACGTCGGCGGTCTCGACGTGTACCGACAGGCGTGCGACGAGGTCGCGGCAGAGGGCTACCGCGGGTTCACGAGCGTGACCCGTCACGACCAGAGCGCGACGTCACCACGACTGGCGTCGGCCATGGCGCGATGACACGCCGGACAGCGACCGTTACGAGGGCGCGCCCGATCCGATCCGGCGAGCCGCCCATGACTACCGATCACCAGGGAATGGACGTTCCGTGAGCCACGATGCATCGACCCTCGAACACACGATCCGGCGAATCGCCGACAACGAAGAGATCCGCGATGTCCTGATCCGATACGCGATGGCGATCGACGCTCGCGACTGGCGCCTGCTGCACGACGTGTTCACCGCCGACGGCGTCGCGAACTACGGTGAGCTCGCGGGTGTCCACGAAGGACCCGACGCCGTCGGCCAGGCCTGCCACCAAGCACTGTCGGGCCTGGACTCGAGCCAGCACCTCATCACCAACATCACCATCAGGCACGACGGCGACGACAGCGCGTCCACGGTGTGCTATTTCCATGCGCAGCACTACCTCGTCGACTCGCGCGGTGGCAACACCTACGTCGTCGCGGGCACGTACCGGGATCGACTCACGCGGACCGTTACCGGTTGGCGGATCGCGTATCGCACACTCGAGACCACCTGGACCGACGGCGATTCCAGTGTCTTCGAACTCGCGCAGGCCCGGCTCGCCGAGCGCGAAGCCGACGACTGACCGCTCATCGAGAACTCAGGCCCGCCCCGAGAAACATCTCGGGGCGGGCCGCTCGTCGATTACGTCAGTTCGACACTCCGGAGGATGCTTCGCTGTCGAAGGGTTTCGCCCGATCTACTCCCGTCACGGAAGCTTCACCGGTCTCCGCCGACTGCGCAGAAACTATCCGCCAGAGCCGATACGTGGCGATACCGCCAATCAACAGGGGAATGGCAGCTAGCATGTACAGCGCCTCTGGCGAGATCGCTGTGACGAGCACCCCCACGGCCAGCGGCGAGACGATTGAGAACAGTCTTCCGATGCCGACCATTGAACCGGCTGCCGTCACACGCGACTGGGCCCCGTAGAGCGGGACCACGAGGGTTGTAATCGCGACGATCGCGATGTAGGTGAACGTTCCGACCAGCGTAGTCATCAGCAGTGCTGCGCCAGAAATCCCGAATACAGCGGCCAACCCGAGCATGCTCGCCGAAGACACCAGCATCGAGATCCACACCATCGGGGCGGCACTGAACTTGATGCTGAGGACGGCGAAGGCAATGGCTCCGATGAAGCCGCCTGCGCTGAGGATGAGTCCAGCATTGGTTCCGGCGTCGGCATCGCCCGTAGCCGACGTAACCAATTGCGGCGTCCAGGTATTCGCGAAGTAGAACGCGATCATCAGGCAGGCGTACGACACCCAGAGCAGCACTGTGCGTTCGGTCTGGCCGTCTTCGAACAGACCACTGCGCGTCCCGGAGCTCTGCTTCTGACTGGCTTCGGGTCGCGCCGTCGGATCGACGTCTGGGTTGCGTAGTCTTGCGGCGATTCTGTCCAACTGTCGCTGACCGCCTCTTGGATTCTTCGCCACGATGAAATCGACGGATTCTGGGACGCGCCACACACTCAGTAGCAGGGCTAGGACCGTCAGCCCGGTACCGAATGCGAACATCGCCTGCCACGCACCGTCGAAGACATGGACGAGGCCTGCACCGATGTACCCGCCAAGCACACTTCCAAGAGGAAAGCCGACGGAGAAGATTCCGAAGACTATGCCCCGCATTCGGTCCGAGGTGAACTCCTGTACGAGCACCGACACGCTCGATGCCATGCTCCCGACGCCTATGCCGGTCACCAGACGCCAGAACGTCAGTTCCAGTCCGCTTCCGGCCGCGGTGCTCGCTGCCATCCCCACAACGCAGACCAGAAGACTGAGATTGATGACACGCCTTCGTCCGATCCGATCTGCGAGCGGCGCTAAGAGTAGCGCTCCGGCAGCCATCCCTGCGAGTCCCGACGACAGCAGCAGTCCTCGCTCGGAGTCAGTCAGAAATCCGTCTGGAAGATGAGGTAAGGCAAATCCCATGATGAACACGTCGAAGCCTTCGATCGTCATGATGCATAGACATACGATGACGACCACGTATTGGTAGGCCGTCATTCGCGACTGCCTCATTGAAGTCAGGACATCCACCGGTAAATCTCCACTCTCAGGCTCGACGAGAGCCCATCCGTGTGATCGGGATCGGACCGTCCTCGATCACGCGGGGACGCGTTACCAGGCAGCCCGATCCCAAAGGCGGCCTTGTGTCAGCGAGGTCGTTCGTCAGTCGACGACGACGAAGACGGGGACCGAGGCGTGCCGCGGTTCGTCCCCTGAGTTCACAAATCGCACCGACACCCTTCGTCCGGTCAGGACCTGCTGGTTGTAGTCACAACCCGGGACGATCAGCTCCGACCACCACCACGGCCCCTCATCGAGTTCGACGATGCCGATCGTGTATCGGGGCGTCGATGCTCCGTCGCCGTCCTTTCCATAGATGACACTCGATGTGACGACACGGCCGCCGCCTGACGCCGCGAAGGGCGTCACGTCGCTCGCGCCACAGGCGTCTTGAGGGGCGATCACATCGCCTGATGCGGTCCTGAACAGTAGGAACTCTCCCCGTTCGGCGGCGGCGAAGAACTGCTCGGTGCCGATGGCGGGCATCACCGGTGCAAGGTTGGCGAGCGTGACTCGGGGATTCATTCGGCTACCACCAAACCGCTGTTCGCGCCGAGTACAAGAGTCGAGTGGTGGTCGAGCACCCCGCCGTTGCCCGACACCAGAGCGAGGTCATGTGCCGAGACCTGTCTGGCACCTGCGTCACCACGGAGTTGAATGATCGCTTCCGCAAGCGGCGTGAAGCCCCACATGTAATACGACGAGAGCTGCCCGCCACCGGTGTTGAGCGCGAGAGTGCCGCAAGGACCGAGCATTCCTGTCTCAGAGACGAATTGGCCGCCCTCACCCTTCTCGCAGAATCCGTAGTCCTCCAGCGTGACGAGAACCGTGTACGTGTAACAGTCATACAACTCGACGAGATCGATGTCGTCGATGCTCACACCGGCCTGGGCGAGCGCCCGCGGCCCGGCCTGGGCTGCGCCCGTCACTAGACCGAAATCGTCTCGTCGACGCATGTAACGGCCCGGATGCGCTTGTGCCGCTCCCAGGACCGATACTGCGGGGCGACGCAAATCAGCAGCTCGTTCTTCGCTGGTGAGAATCACCGCGACTCCGCCGTTCGAAACCAGACAGCAGTCGAGCAGGTGCAGAGGACCGGCAATCAGTCGCGACGCTTGGTGATCATCGAGCGAGATGGGGTCGCGCATCTGCGCGACCGGATTGCACTGTGCCCATTGTCGCTGTGCGACAGCAATCGACCCCAACTGCTCAGACGTCGTGCCGAATGTGTCGATGTGTCGTTGGACGGCTAGCGCGTACAGCGCATTCGCGCTGTTCACTCCGTTGACGCGCAGGATTCCCTCCCAGCCCGACACAGCCGAGTTCGCTTGTGCGTACGCGTCACCGACTGACCGTCGCTCCCTCAGGGGGGCATCCGCGAATACGCACGCGACCACGTCCGCGTCACCAGCGTCGATCGCACGGGTCGCCATCTGGATCATGAGTCCGGCCGTCGACCCGAATGCCTGCACCTCCGACAGCACCCGAAGATCCTGCATGTCCAGGGCCACCGCGAGCGGGAGACCCAACTCGCCCGTGACACCACTCGAGATGAGCAGCGCGTCGATCTCGTCGAGTTCTAGTCCCGCGTCAGCTGCGGCGAGCCTGACTGCATCCGCGCCGAAGTCGATCGCCGTCCGGCCATAAACCTTGCCCATCTCTGTCATGCCCAGACCGGCAATCGCGGCCGCGGTCATGATCGGGCTCCGGGGAGCCGTACGTCCACAACGGACGGACCGACGGTGACGCCGGCGTCGTCTTCGCTGACCAGCCGGAGTGACACGACTTCGGACTCTGCATCGACAGCGACGACCTCGCCACCGACCCGCGTCGTGGTACCGACTAGGTTGAACCGCCGCATCGTGAATCTCTTGAAAGCGATGATCTGCGCACCCGACCCCGCCCAGTCGCGAACTGCACGCTCCCACATCCCCATGAGAAACAGAACGTTCGCGTAAGCGTCCGGAGCACCGCTCAATCGTGCGTACTCGCGGTTGTGGTGAATCGAGTTGAAGTCCCGGTTGCTTCCCGCCGCCATCGCGAGGCGGTACACGTTCACTGGAAACTCCACCGACTCGATGGTGTCCCCGACCGCGACATCTTCAATCCTCCGCATTCTCCTGACGTCGATCATCACTGAGGCTCCTCGATTCGGTTGTATGCGTATACGACGTTTCGAACGACCGCTACGACGTCGCCGCGATCGCTGACGAGGTCGTACTCCCAGGAGATGAATGCTCCGCGACCGACCGACGTCTGTTTCGGTGTCACCGATACGAGTCGGCGTCCGCGTTGGCCAATCCGTTCTCCCGCAACCACCGGGCGATGAAAACTGAGGTCCATCGAGGCGGTGAAGAATCCTGTCGTGTCAGGTTTCGGATACGGTTCCTCGTTATTGATCGGACTTCGCGTCGGCTGGGCGTCGGCTTCGGCTGAGTCGAACAGTTGCGCTTCACCGGGACGCCACATGGGTGGGATGGCCCATGAGAGGAGCCCGGTCACAGGAACCGCGATTCCTGAGTAACCGGCACGTCGGGCCGCGCCCTCGTCGTAATGAATTGGATCCGCGAGTTCGAGGGGCTCCAGATACCGTCTGATCGCACCTGGCTCGATCCGGTCAGCTCCCCACCGGACGGTGCCGTCGGAGAAGTCCGTGCCAACTAAAGAGATCAGTTCATCCCAGTCGGATGCCCAGTCGGCCCGTTCGTCGATACGCGGCATAGTCTCGTTCGTCAATTCAGTACACCTCGTTTCTCGAGATCTTCGATTTCCTCGTCTGTCATTCCCAGAAGGTCTCGCAGAACTGCGTCACTGTGCTCCCCGATCGTCGGGGCAGCCCCGTCAACCTGCAGCGGCGTATCGCTGAGTCGATAGCGCGGCCCTTCGACCGTCGTCCAGCCGGTCACCGAGCTCTCGACACTCACGAAGTGCTCCCGGTGTCGCAGTTGAGGATCGGCGATCAGGTCGGCACTCGACGCGCTGATATGCGCTGGAATACCTACCTCCTGCGCCATCGACTCGACCTCTGCTGCGGTATGGACGGAGATCGCTCGCTCTACTTCTTCGTCGAGTTCGTCTTCGAACGCTCGCCTGTCCGAGACCGTCGTGAACCGCGGGTCACCGGCCATGGTTGGGGAGAATGTGCCGACGAAAACTGGCCACTGCTCCGAGTCGACCGATATCGCAACATAGTTCCCGTCGGATGCCCGGTACACGCCGCTTGGAACATCGACTTCATCGCGGTTCCCGCGACGACGAGCGACCATATTCTCGGCGGCGTTTCGCGCTATCTCTGGCTGGAGTAGGTACGTACCTGCCTCGACCTGAGATAGGTCGATATAGCAGCCCTCACCGCTTTCGTCACGCGCGATGAGTGCTGCGAGCAACGCCGCCAACGCGAAGCGCGGAGCGACGTAGTCGGTGTACGGCCCGAAGGGGCCGAATGGTGGGCGATCGGGCCAGCCGACTATTGATTGAAATCCCGACAGCGCGGCTCCGACGTTTCCGTATCCAGCCAACCCCGCGAGTGGTCCCGTCTGACCGTTGATCGAACTCGACAGCATTATCAGCCTGGGGTTCTCGGCGCACAGCGTCTCGTAGTCGAGGCCCCACTTGTTCAAACGCCCCGGCGCGAACGACTCCACCACGACATCTGCTCTCGATGAGAGGTCCCGCACCACTTGACGCCCCTTCTCAGTCGTCAAGTTCAGTGATAAGCCAAGTTTGCCCGCGTTACATGTGCCATAGAGGGCAGAGCTCTCCGGGCCCGGAGCACCGTGGAACGGTGGCATCATTCGCGCAGTCTCGATGCGAGTAGACGATTCGACACGCACCACAGTGGCACCGGCATCCGCCAGCGCACGTCCGACCAACGGCCCCGCAACAACCCACGCGAGATCAACCACGACCAACCCGTCAAGCGGCCTCATCAGGATGCCTCCTCAAAAGGCTCTGCACCCGAAGCGGTCTGCCGCGGTGTCCAGTGCAACCACTCACCGAGCACTTCGTGATGGTGTTCACCGATGCGCGGTGCGGGTAGTCCGATACGAAACGCGTCGCGATTCACCACCGCGAACCCGCTCTGGATTCGAGTAGCTCGGTCGCCTTCGCCGACCGTCGTGAAGGTGTGACGTGCTGCGGCTTGCGGGTTGACGTGGATCTCGTCGGTCTCGTAGATCGGCACGGCAACGAGTCGCCGTTCCAACGCCGCACGCAATACCTCGGACTTGCTCTTGCCGGCAAGGAAGGTCGCCACGGCGCTCCTCGCCTCCGCGAGATCATCGTCGGTCAGCTTCCCCGTTTCAAGGAGTCGTGGCGCTCGACACCAGTCGATGTCCGCGAACCGTTCGACCCGCGCACCTTCGTCGCGCATCCATTCGAAGAAGGCCGTCGTGAAGGCGCCCGCGGCCGCCCCGATCGCCAAATGGAGTTCGATCAGCCCATCGCGGCACCGCCACTTCTTGAGCACGGGATCGGTGCCGGCTCCAGAGCCAGACTGATCGACGGAGCCCCGGGCTTGTATCCCGTTGTCCCAGCCAGGGTTCGCATCGCCTACCGCTGATGCCAACGCCTGCCCCAGTGTCGCCGTTGTCAGGCTCGCTTGGGCGGAAACGTCGACAGTCTGGCCTCGACCAGTTCGACGGCGCGCTAACAACGCCATCAGAACGCCATCGGCAGCATCGGCGCTCGCGTGCGCGAAAGCCTGAGGAACCGAGATCCGCACGGGGGCCCTCGCGTCGTCGCGATGCGGATCCAACGGTCCACCGGAGGCCCAGACCGTGAGGTCGCTGGCTGCCCAGTCCGCTTTCGGTCCGGTCAACCCGAACGGTGTCACTGCGACCTGAATCAACGCTGGATTCACCGATGCCAACGTCTTCTCGCCAAGCCCCACTACGTCGAGTTCTCTGGGACTAGACGGCATGACGAGCACGTCCGCAACGCTTGCGAGCGCCAGAACCGTCGCTCGACCGACTGGATTGTCTACGTCTGCGACGACACTGCGACTGCCGGCCGCGAATGTGTCCCACAGATACGATCCAGCACCACGTCGGGGCGTGGCCCGCCTGGCCGGAGATCCAGTCGGCGGCTCGACGTGGACAACATCCGCGCCTAGATCGGCAAGAATCCGGCCGGTGAGGAGGGCCCGCGAATCAGACAGGTCCAGGACACGTACACCATGAAGAAACGCCATGAGAGTCTCCCATTCGTGAGAGCGAGTAATTACTGAACGTAAACCGTCAGTAATTGAATCGTAGACTGAGTCGGGCGTCACAATCAAGAGAAATGATGATAATAGTCATGATCGAACATCAGACAGGGGCGCGGGCAGGAAGGCCACGCGATCCCGAAGTGCGTACACAGACACTCGCAGCCGCGATCAGCGTGTTCGCTGATCGCGGCTGGGCTGGATTCTCCATCGAAGCTGTTGCTCGCGAATCAGGCGTCGGCAAGGCATCGATCTACCTCCGGTGGTCGAACAAGGCCGACCTGCTATTCGACGCCCTCGCGACGCACATCCGCACCCAGGATGCACCTGACACCGGCGACATCCGTTCCGACCTGTTGACACTGGTGACTGAGCTGTTCGACCTCTATGTCTCCGATGCGGGCAGAGCGCTGCTCCGCATGAGTGCCGGCGGCGAAACTATCCCGGGAGTATGGGAGCGATTCGTAAAGTTCCAGAATCAGCAGACTCTAGCCGCTCGTGCGCTCGTGCGACGGGCCATCGATGACGGCAGGCTTCCGTCGAGTACCTCGGTGACACTCTTACTCGAAACTCTGATCGGAGCGGTGCTCCTCCATAGCCTGAGTACGCCGCCGGATCTACGCCAGACGATGACCGACAGCTCACATGACTATCTGTCAGAACTCGTCGACTACACGCTCAAGAATGTCGAGACTCGGTGACTGCCTACGTCCGCTCTCTCCAGAACGCGGCCACGAGGCCCCGCGTCGAGCTGTCCATCTCGTCGGAGGGTCCGCCACCGGCCCCGAGCGCTGGTGCGAGTTCGACCGCGGAGGCCTTCCCCAATTCCACTCCCCACTGGTCGTAGGAGTCGATACCCCACACCGCGCCCTGCACGAAGACCTGGTGCTCATACAGCGCGATCAGTTGTCCCAGCGTAGACGGGTCCAGCCGCGGACCGAGGATGGTCGTCGACGGACGGTCGCCCGGCATCACCTTGTGCGGCGCGAGTCGGGGGTCCACACCGTCTGCCATCACTTCCGACTTCGTCTTGCCGAAGGCCAACACTCGCGATTGCGCGAACATGTTGGCGGTCAAGACCTCGTGCATGGTGGTCGAGCCGTCCCGCGAGACGAAGTCCTCGGCCGGTCGAGCGAATCCGATGAAGTCGGCCGGGATCAGTCGAGTCCCCTGATGGAGAAGCTGGTGGAAGGCGTGCTGCCCATTGGTGCCCGGCTCGCCCCAGATCACCTCACCGGTCGGCACGCCGACCGGTGAGCCGTCGCCGCGCACCGACTTCCCGTTCGACTCCATCGCCAACTGCTGCAGGTATGCGGGCAGCCGGGCGAGATCATTCGCGTACGGCAGAACCGCCCGTGCGTCGGCACCGTGCACGCTCGCGTACCAGACGCTCAGCAGGCCGAGGATCACCGGCGCGTTGGAATGGATCGGCGCGGTGGCAAAGTGCTCGTCGACCGTTCGAGATCCGGCGAGGAATTCGGCGAACCGCTCGCGCCCGATCGCGGCCATCACCGAGAGTCCGACGGCTGAACCGACCGAGTAACGACCGCCTACCCAGTCCCAGAATCCGAAAACGTTCGACGGTTCGACGCCGAACTCCGCGACCAGTCGAGCGTTCGTCGACACCGCTACGAAGTGGGAGGCCACCGCGTCCTCCCCGAGGGCGTCGACCAGCCAACGGCGCGCGGCGTGCGCGTTCGCCATGGTCTCGAACGTCGAGAAGGTCTTCGAGACGACGACGAACAGCGTGGTCGCCGGATCGAGGTCGGCGAGCGTTGGGAGCAGGTCCGCCGCATCGACGTTCGACACGAAACGAACGTCGGGACCGTCGCAGTACGCACGGAGTGCCTGGTGCACCATGGCGGGCCCGAGATCGGAGCCGCCGATCCCGATGTTGACGACGGTCGAGATCGGGCGCCCGTCGGCCCCACGCCACGACCCGTCGCGCACGCGATCGGTGAAGTCGCCCATCGCGTCGAGAACTGCGTGCACGTCCGCCACCACATCGCGTCCGTCGAGGTAGACGGTCTCGTCGCGGCGCTTGCGCAATGCGGTGTGCAAGACCGGTCGGCCCTCGGAGACGTTGATCGGATCGCCGCGGAGCATCGCGTCCCGCTTCTGGAAGACGTGCGTCTCCCGAGCGAGCAGATGCAGCAGCCGCATCGTCTCGCCATTGATCCGATGCTTGCTGTAGTCGATGTACAGGTCACCGACCCCGACCGACATCGCCGTTCCGCGTGCCGGGTCGGCGGCGAACAGATCGCGGATGCTCTGCCCGGCGATCGATGCGCTGTGCTCGATCAGCGCCGTCCACGCCGAGGTGTCTGCCACGTTCATGCCAGCTCCCGTAGTCTCGGCGCGAGGTCGCGCTCGAACAGGTCGAGGAACCGCCGTTGATCGTGGCCGGGTGCGTGGAACACCAGATGATTCAGGCCTGCATCGAGATACGGCTTGATCTGGGCGAGCGCCTCGTCCGGATCGGAGGCGACGATCCACCGCTTGGCGATCTGCTCGATCGGGAGCGCGTCTGCGGCGGCCTCCATCTCGATCGGATCGTCGATGCTGTGCTTCTGTTCAGCTGTCAGCGACAGCGGCGCCCAGAAACGCGTATTGTTCAGCGCCGCATCGGGATCGGTGTCGTACGACAGCTTGATCTCGATCATGCGGTCCATTGCGTCGAAGGATCGGTCTGCCTGTGCCGCACCTTCTTGGACGGCCGGGATCAGCTTGTCGGTGTACAAGTCCATCCCTTTGCCCGACGTGCAGATGAATCCCTCGCCCGCACGACCCGCGTAGCGTGCGACCAGAGGACCGCCCGCCGCGATGTAGACCGGAACGGCCCCCGACTCCGGGACGTCGTAGATCGACGCGCCCGTGGTCTTGTAGTAGTCGCCTGCGAAGTCGACCCGGCCGCCCTGCCACAGTTCCCGCATCAACGCGACCGACTCGCGCAGCCGCGCGAATCGCTCCTTGAATGCAGGCCATTCGCCGTCGAACCCCGTCGCGATCTCGTTCAGCGCTTCCCCAGTGCCGACCCCCAACATCACGCGATCGGGATACAGACACCCCATCGTGGCGAACGCCTGCGCGATGACCGCCGGATTGTAGCGGAATGTCGGCGTCATCACCGAGGTCCCCAACATGATTCGGTCTGTCCGTTCACCGACAGCCGTCATCCACGAGATCGAGAACGGGGCGTGGCCTCCGTTGTGACGCCACGGCTGGAAGTGGTCCGAGACGGTGGCCGAGTCCATCCCGTGCCGTTCGGCCAGAACTGCGAGCTCCACCAGTTCACGAGGCGCGAACTGCTCCGCCGACGCCTTGTATCCGAGCTTGATCATTCGCCTGCCTCCGGGTTGGTACGTACTCGGTGTCCCCCGAACTGTTTGCGGAGTGCAGCCACGGCCTTCATCGCGGGCGACTCGTCCTGCCTAGACGAGAAGCGCGCGAAGAGCGCGGCGGCGATCACGGGTGTCGGCACGGCGTGACCGATCGCCTCCTCGAGGGTCCACCGCCCTTCACCGGAATCGTCGACGTATCCGGCGATCTCAGCGAACTCCGGATCCTCGTCGAGCGCGGAGACAAGGAGTTCGAGAAGCCACGAGCGCACCACGGTGCCCGACTGCCAGGCCGTCATCACCTTGGCCGGGTCTGCGATCCGCGGCTCTGCCGCCAGCAACTCGTACCCCTCGGCGTATGCCTGCATCAGGCCGTACTCGATGCCGTTGTGCACCATCTTCGCGTAATGTCCCGCACCGGTCCGGCCTGCGTGCACGAACGCGCGTTCGCGCGGGCCGTCCGGCCTCAGACTGTCGAAGATCGGCATCGCACGATCGACGTCGTCGGGTGTGCCACCGACCATAAGGCCGCAGCCCTCGGCCGCTCCCCACACTCCGCCCGAGACTCCGCAATCGACATAAGCGATGCCACGTGCCCCGAGTGCGGCGGCGTGCGTCTGATCGTCGGTGAAGCGAGAGTTGCCGCCGTCGATGACGAGATCGCCCTCAGCGAGCAGGTCAGCGAGTTGTTCGATGACGTCGCGGGTCACCTCTCCTGCGGGGACCATGGTCCAGACGAGACGAGGTCCGGTGAGTCGTTCCACGAGATCCGGAAGCGAATCGACGTCACCGACACCGGGCGCTGCGTCATAGCCGATCACTACGTGCCCACGCGCCCGCAGACGGTCGCGCATGTTCGCGCCCATCCGGCCGAGGCCGATCAGTCCGATCTCCAATGGGGACTCCCTTCACGAGGCCTTCCCGGAACCACTCAGAAGAGAACCGAGAGTGCACGAACTCGTGCATTGCATGCACGTAATAATGCAACCAGGTGCACCATGTGTCAAGATTCACGCATGACAGAATCTCTAGCGCACCGCCGCGAGGCGCTCGATGGCCGCTGACGACAGGCGGCGGGAGATCCTGCGCCGCCTGCAGATCGACAGCTACGTGGAGGCGGCCGAGCTGTCCCGAGACCTCGGGGTCGACGCATCGACCATCCGCCGTGACCTCGATGCCCTCGCTCGATCCGGTCACGCCGAGCGCACACACGGCGGTGCGCGCGCCACCGCGGGTGCGCCGAACGACATTCCGTACGCCGTCAAAGAAGGCGAGCGGCGGCGGGAGAAGGTCGCTATCGCCCGTGCGGCGGCGGCCGACGTGCGCGACGGTCAGAGGGTCGTTCTCGACAGCGGATCGACGACCTACCAGATCGCTCTGGAACTCCGACACCGACAGGAGTTGACGATCATAACCAATGACCTGCGCATCGGGAAGTACGCGGCGACACTGCCCAACGTCCGGCTACTCGTCACCGGCGGCGAGTTACTCGGTTCCGTGTACACGTTGGTCGGCGAACGCGCGGTCGACTTCATGTCCGACTATTCCGCCGACTGGGCTTTCCTCGGGGCCGATGCGATCGATCCGATCGCGGGGATCACCAACACGAACACCCTCGAGATCCCGATCAAGCGCGCAATGCTGCGTGCGGCAAGTACATCGGTCGTCGTCGCCGACAGCTCGAAGTTCAATCAGCGCGCCCTCGCAAAAGTGGCGGCGATCGACGAGGTGGATCAGATCGTCACCGACCGCGAGCAGCCGGTGGAGCGGATCGCCGAGTACGGACCGACGCTCACGTTCGCGTGAGCGCATCAGCCGAGCAGTTGCCCGTTTCGCCACCCGATGTCCCAGGTGATCGGTCTCGCCAGCGCCTCGGGAAACTTGCGCGCCATGAAACGGGAGTACTCGTCGATGTGATCGGTCATCGCGGCCTCCGACGCGTCGCCATCGCGCAGTTTCAACGCGTCGAGGATCCGACGATGCGCTTTGAGGACGGCATGCCGGCGCCGCTCGTTGTAATCGACACCGACAACGGTGCCGTCGAAGATGTCGAGCATCGCATCGACGAGGAACCCGAACAGCGAGTTCTGCGTCGCCCACGCCACCGAGTTGTGAAACTCCTTGTTGGTCTCCAGGAAGACCCCCAGGTCGTCGAGATGCACGGCCATCCGGTCCACAGAGCACTCCAGGTCTGTCATCGCGGCGTCAGACATCCGGGAGGCCGCCAGCCTGGCGAGCAGCGGTTCGATACCGCCGCGGGTCTCGGCGACGTTGGCGAACGGTGCGTTCTCGAACTGCAGGAGAAGGAGCATCGCATTGGAGAGCGCCGACGAGTCGGGCTTCTCGATGGTCGGTCCGCCGCCCGGGCCGGGCTTGAGCGACAACACATTCTGCAGTTCCAGAAACCGCAGCGCTTCACGGAGCGTACCCCTACCCACACCGTATGTCTCCAGCATCGCGCGCTCGGCCGGCAGCCGATCACCTGCCGTCAGTCCGCGGCGATCGATGTCCTGCACTATGCCGCGCGCGACGATCAGCGCGGCCTTCTCCGGCCGAGAGCCTCCCCGGTGCAACGTCATCTGCGTATTCCTTTCCGACGATGACGTACGAGCGTATCGCCATCCACCCCTGCGCCTACCCGTTGACGATCAACCTGGGTAAACACCGAATATTTATGCTATCGATAATAATGGAATAGAGGCCGGTGCCCGTCATCGACGCGTTCTGAACGCGTGAACGGCGTCCCTGTGCTCGTCGGTGCCGAACAGGAGCGCGATCGCCTCGACCGACTCGGCGTAGCCAGACCCGGTGTCCCGGTTGAGGAACGCCTTACCGACGCGAACACCAAGCGGAGAATGCGCGGCGATCTCCCGCGCCGTGGTCAGTGCCCGCTCGACGAGTTCGTCATCGTCGACCGTCTCGATCACGAGGCCTGCCCGCTCCATGATCTCCGGGCCGACCGCGCGACCCGTCAACGACAGGTATCGCGTCCAATGCCTGCCGATCACATCCGGTGCGCGGATCACGCCGTAGCCGGGCATCAGCCCGACAGTGACCTCTTTGAAGGAGAACGACGCCGACCTGCCCGCGACGACGATGTCGCACGCCAATGCCAACTCGGTGCCACCGCCGAATGCGATGCCGTTGATCGCGCCGACCACCGGCACCGCACACGTCTCCACACTGTGGAACGCCTCGTAGACGAAGCGCAGATGCGGCCGGACGCGGGAGACGTCACCCGCCAGATCGGCGAACATGTCGATATCGCCGCCCGCAGAGAAGGCACGGCCTTCGCCGGTCAGCACGACGGCGCGCACATCCGCACTGTCGCCGAGCTCCGCGGTGAGCGCGGTCAGTTCGGCGAACCACTGCTGGTCCATCGCGTTGAGTTTGTCCGGCCGACACATCGTGACCAGGCGAACGCCGTCCCCGACGTCGTCGATTCGGAATCGTTCGTACGTCATGCCTGCACCTTCTCCCGGTCCCACGTATCCGCGGTCACGCCTTCAGCGCGCAACCGGTACTTCTCGACGCGTTGGCTGTGCGTCAGCGGAAGCGCGTCCATCACTCGGACGTACCGCGGTCGTGCGAACGAGGTCAGTTGTCCGTCGATACGACCGACGAGTGCAGCCGGATCGATCCGCACGCCCGATGCCGGGACCACTGCGATGACCACGTCTTCCTCAGACAGCTCGGACGGCACACCGTAAGCAGCGACCCTGACGACGTCGACGTCGTCGGCGACGACTCGTTCGATCTCCCAGGACGAGATGTTCTCACCGCGCCGACGGATCGTGTCTTTGACGCGGTCGACGAACGTCAGGAAGCCATCCTCGTCGAAGACGCCGCGGTCGCCGGTGTGGAACCACAGGTTCTGCCACGCCTGGACCGTGGCTTCGGGCCGTGCGTCGTAGCCGTCGAACATCATGCCGGCCTTCTTCGGCCGGACGACGATCTCGCCGATCACACCGGGAGCGACCGGCTCGTCGTAGTCGTCGACCACGCGGACGTGATAGTTCACCGATTCGGTGCCCGCGGTCCCGACCCGCCGCCGTGCAGGCGGCATGTCGCACACGATCGACGTCTCGGTACTTCCATATATCTCGGTGAGTTCGATACCGAAACGCGACTCGACGTCGTCGAAGATCTCCTTCGGGCAGGGGGCTCCGAACGCGGCGCGCACGGCGTGGTCCCGATCGTCGGTCCGGGGCTGCTGTTTGAACAGGATGCTCATCATGGCGCCCTGGTAGTTGAAGACAGTGATCTTCTCTTCGCGGCAGATGTCCCAGAATCGCGTCGCCGAGAAATTCCGGTGCATCACGAGGTCGGCACCGGCTTCCAGTGCCGACATCACCGAGCAGTAGCGGGCGTTGGAGTGATAGAGCGGGAACACACTGTAGAGGCGGTCGTCGCTCGTGTACTTCATGAGTCCGACGGTGTGGCGCGCGAGGTTGACGTTCGCGCGATGACTCAACAGGACGCCCTTCGGCGGACCCGTGGTTCCGGACGTGTAAAGGATCACTGCGGTCGATCGAGGGTCAACGATCGGGAGGTCCTGAGTTTGAGTCGCCATGAGTTCGGCGAACTCGTCTCTATCCCCTGCGGCCTCCCCAACGACGACGACCTTCTCGATCGACTCGACGCGATCGGCGATGTCGGCGATCAGATCGGCGAACTCGGCATCGCAGATCACGATCCGGACTGCGGCGTGCTCGAGGCAGTACTCGAGAAGCGCCGGGCCGGTTCCCGGGTTCAACGGGACTTCCACGAGGCCGGCACGCGCGATAGAGAACCAGGCGTGCAGCGCCGCGACGGACGCCTTCATCACCACACCGACCCGATCGCCCGCGACGAGCCCGAGTGATCGCAGGCCCGCGGCTCCCCGGGAAGCCGCGACGTCGAGCTCGGCCGACGACGTCCGAACACCGTCCACATCGATCACCGACGACTGGTCGGCACACTGCGTCAACCAGTCCCCGATGCTTGGAACGTCCATGATCTGAGTCATCGAGCGTCGTCCTTCCGCGCCGGCCCACCGCGCCCGTCGCCGGCAAGCCGACGAGAGTCGTGGCTGGCCACGACGGCCGTCGGCGTCACCTCGATGAGCAGGCGCCCCGGACTCGAGAGCAGTTCCATGAACTTCTCCGGATGGGCGGGCGCCAATCGGGAAGCCAGGAGCTCGAGCCGGTCGTCGAGCCCGCCGATGTCACGGTGAACGGTCGCCGTCCCCTTGATCGACAACATCTGCCTCCCGGGCGTCCCGGTCCCGGTGCCCGAGATCACGAGCGCTACGCGCGAATCCCGCTGTACGCCGCGCACCTGGACGCGACCGGCCACACTGGTGATCCAGAAGTGCCCGTCGTGCAGGGCGAAGCTCAACACCACCGCTGCGGGCCCGCCATCGTCGTCGAGGAAGCAGAAGGTGCACTCGGTCTGCGCGGCGAGCAGTGCGGCTTTCGCGTCGGCGGTCAGTCGGGCACCCGACAACTGCTCGATGTCCTTGGTTCCAGGCTTGTCCATGCCGTCTCCTCAGTCGTCGCCGTCTCGCCGCGCTCGCCCGACTTCGGTCGCGTCGGATCCAGTCGAGTCGGATCCAGTCGGGTCGAGAGCCGATTCGCCGAGGACTGCATGCACCGCAGCCTTATCTGCGTCGGCGGCCGCGCCGTTCCAGACGGTCCTGCCTCGCGTGATCACCGAGACCTGATCGGCCACCCGGAGTCCCGCGTCCGCGTTCTGCTCCACGATCAACACTGCGATGCCGCGGTCGGCGATCTCACGGACCTTCGCCATGACCGAGTCGACCATCGTCGGCGCCAACCCCATCGACGGCTCGTCCATGAGAATCACCTTGGGCTGGGACATCACCGCTCGGCCGAATGCGAGCATCTGCTGCTCGCCTCCGCTGAGCAGGCCTGCCTGCTGACCTCTACGATCCGCGAGAATCGGGAACTGCTCGTAGACCTCGGTCATCGTCGTCTCGACCTCTGACCGGGTTGCGCGGTACCCGCCGATCCGTAGATTCTCCTCGACGGTGAGCGTCGCGAAGACGCGCCGGCCCTCGGGAACCAGGACCAGCTTGTTGCGCACCATCTTGTGCGCCCTGCTGCCCGCGAGGTCCACCCCGTCGACGAGAACCGATCCCGACCGGGGCCGGTGGTAGCCGGCGAGAGCCCGCAGGCTCGTCGTCTTCCCCGCGCCGTTCGCGCCGAGTACCAGCGTGACCTTGCCGACGTCGGCGCGGAGGCTGACCCCTTGCACCGCGTTGACCGCGCCGTAGCTGACGTTCAGATCGTTGACCTCAAGCATCGTTCGCCTGCTTTCCGAGATACGACTCGCGGACGGCCTCGTCGGCGACCACGGCCTCCGGTTCGCCCTGCGCGATCAGTACTCCCTGGTTCATGCCGAAGAGGTAGTCGCAGACGTCGACCATCATCTGAACGTCGTGCTCGACGAGGAGTTGCGTGAGGCCCTCGCCCTGCAGCGCCCGCATGAGGTCGCTGACCTCGTCACGTTCTTCGGTGTTCATCCCTGCGGTCGGCTCGTCGAGGAGCAGTAGACGCGGTTTGCCCACGATCGCGCGCGCGATCTCGACGCGACGTTGCATCCCGTAGGACAGCTCGCTCGGGCGCATCCGCTGCACCGCGGTGATCCCGACCCGCTCCATCACCTCGTCCACCGACGATGTCAGGCCGGCCCGCTTGCTGCGGAGCACCGTGTCCACGCCGAGTTGGACGTTGTCGCGGACTGTGCGGTCGTCGATGAGTCGGACGGTCTGGAAAGTGCGTGCCACGCCCAGGTGAGCGACTTGGTACGGCCGCACCTTGGTGAAATCCTCGCCGTCGAACCGCATCCGTCCACGGGTCAACGGGTTGAGCCTGGTAACCGCGCCGAGAAGCGTCGACTTCCCGGACCCGTTGGCGCCCATGATTCCGTAGATACCGCCCTGCTCGAGGTCGATCGACACGCCGTCGACCGCTTTGACGCCGCCGAAATGCACTGCGATGTCGGTCAGTTCGAGGAGCGGAGTGCGGTCTTCGCTGCTGGTCATGACGTCACCTTCGCACTGTCGGGCCGGGTGGCTTGCTCGCCTGTGTCGCGTACGTCCCGCGTGCGGATCCGATGCCAGAGATCGCGGGCGACGCCGAGGACACCGTTAGGCAGGAAGAGGGCGGCGAGCACCACGATGACGCCGTAGATGAACTCCTCCCATTCGCTGACGAACGAGACCACGGTGGGAAGCCAGACGAACACGATCGATCCGATGACGACACCGACCCAGGAACGGGTTCCTCCGACGACGATGACCGTCAACGCGAGGACGACGAGATGGAAGTTGACCTCGGCGGGGGTTATGGTGCTTCGCAGCAGCGTGGTGATGCCGCCTGCGAGGCCGCCGACCAGCCCGGCAGCCAGGAAGCTGAGCTTCCGGTACCTCGCAACGTTGATGCCCATCGCGTTCGCGAGTTCAGGGTCCTCGCGCACCGCGTCGATCCGGCGGCCGAGGCCGCGCGACTCGGTGAGCTGTGTGATCGCGATGACGATGACGGTGACGACGAGGATCGACTCGAAGGTCAGGTCGCCCAGCGCTCCGAACAATCCGGCCGCCCCACCGGTGAGTTCGCCGCCGTTGACCGCCACCACAGCCACGATCAACGTGAATGCGATGGTCGCCATGCCCAGGTACAGACCGTTCAGCTTGTGAATGATCAGGCCGAGCACGTAGACCACTACGCCGGGGATCACCATGCCGAGGACGATCGAGGGAAAGGTCCCCCATCCGAGGTGGAGCATCGCGGCGGCAGCGGTGTAGCCGCCGATGCCGAATGCGCCGATGCCCGCGAAAGAGAACACGCCCATGCGCATCGGGATCTGAATGCTCAGCGCCATCAGCAGGGTCGTGAGCGTCTGCTGGAGCAGAACCGTGTTGGAGTAGTACCAGTCGCTCATGTGCGTCTCACTTCCTTGGTTCCGAAGATGCCCTGAGGTCGGAACAGGAGCACCAGGAAGATCAGCCCGAACGAGACCGCGTCCACCCACGTCCCGAACTCGAAGTGGATCATCAGCGTCTCCGCGGCAGCCAGAATGTAGGCGCCGAGAACTGCGCCGCCCATCGATCCGAGGCCGCCGAGGACGATGATCGCGAAGGCCTTGATCAACAACGGATCACCCGATTCGGGCGCGATCGCACCGAGTTGCAAGGTCAGGAGTGCGCCGGCCAGGCCCGCCAGTCCGCCTGCGACGGCCATGGTTCCCAGTGCGAGCGCACTGCGGTTGACGCCCATGCCCTCACTCGTCTCCTGATCTACACCGATCGCACGCAATGCCAGCCCCTGTCGCGACTTCTTGAGCCACGCGGTGAGACCGACACCGATGCCGATCGCGGCGATCAGGATGATGATGGTCGTCGTGGTGAGGCGGATGCCCGCGAACTCGTACACCGACGCCTGGTAGTCGGTGTCGAAGCCGAACGGGCTCGCGCCGCTGACGCGCTGGGCGATCGCGATCGGAATGGATGAGACGCCGATGCCCGCGATGATGATCC
Source organism: Gordonia sp. (in: high G+C Gram-positive bacteria) (assembly GCF_052106715.1). Taxonomy (NCBI): domain Bacteria; kingdom Bacillati; phylum Actinomycetota; class Actinomycetes; order Mycobacteriales; family Gordoniaceae; genus Gordonia; species Gordonia sp. (in: high G+C Gram-positive bacteria). The sequence continues at coordinate 51,788 of NZ_JBQEDL010000012.1, read as the reverse complement.
TGAGCTCGGTGGCCCGGTGGTTCGTTCCATCGGCGGCGATCTTCTGGAACACCAGCAACTGTGTGAGCAACGACAGGGCCGCGCCCACTGCGATCGCGATGATCAGGATCACCGGGAGGGGCAGTGCCACTTCTTTCGTGACCATATGCGCGACGAGCACCGAGAACACGAACGTCGCACCGTGCGCGAAGTTCAGGATTCCGATGGTGCCCCACGCCAACGCCATCCCCAGCGCGAACAAGAGGTACACCGACCCCAGCGTCGCGGCATTCAGAACTTCCTGCATGTCGGACTTCCTCTGTGTAGGTCTGCGCGTGCGCAGTCCGGGTCGGTCTCCGGGACGATGTTCATCGGAGGAGCTGTTCCTTTCCGTCCTGCCACTTGACGACCACTCCCGGAACACGCATGTCGTTTCCGTCGAAGGTGATGTCGCCCATCGCGCCCGCGAAGCCCAGATCCGCGACCTCGCTCAGACCCTCGCGGACGCCGTCGCGCGAAGAGTCGTTCGACGCCTTGATCCCTCGAGCGATCCACCAGAGCGCGTCGAAGCCCTCAGCCGCGTACGGGTCCGGGGTCTGTCCGTACTCCTTGGTGAACGCATCGACGAAGGCCTTCGACTCGGGGGTGTCCATCGACGCCGAGAAGTCGACCGGATACACGAGACCGTCGGCGGCGGGACCTGCGGGAGCGATCATTCCTGCGCTCTGGTTGGTCGACCCAAGCACTTGCCCGGTGTAGCCCGCCTGACGCAACTGCTTCATGAACGTGACCGACTGCGGTGCCGTGAGGAGCATGATGACCGCCTGCGGCTTGGCCGCCGCGATCTGCTGCGCCTGGCTGGTGAAGTCCAGCGTCGTCGACTGCACTTCCACTCGCTGATCGATCGACAGCCCGTACTTGCGCTGGTCGGGTGTGATGACGTCCTCGACGAGGCTCGCGTACGTCGGCAAGGTGCCGTTGTAGATCAGGGACAGCTTCGTCAGGTCGTTCTCGGCCAGCCATTTGTCGCCCGAGCTGTAGTAGGTCTCCATCGGAGCGGTGGCGCGGAACGTGTAGTCACCGGTGACGACCCCCGGCGAACCGGACTGGGTGAACACGGTCGGCACCTCGCGTTGGTTGACGATCGGGGCGACCGCGGCGGCCTGCTGACCGAGCGTGGGGCCGAGGATCGCGGACACGTCGTTGTCTGCCATCGCCTTGGTCATGTCGCTGACCGCTCGCTCGATCTCCCCTGCCGGGTCGGACTGCGTCAAGTCGATGACGACGCCGTCACCGAGGTAGCCCTGATCGTTGATCTGCTCGACGGCCAGTCGGGCGCCCTGGCTCGCACTGATACCCGCATAGCCCACCGGACCGCTCTGGTCGTTGACTGCTGCGATGGTGATCTGTTTCGCGATGCCCTGACCGCTCTGCTGAGCTCCGCCACCACTCGGACTGCACGCCGTCGCGGCGAGCAGACTCGAGACGACGACTGCGGCAAGAACAGGTCCTGTTCTTCTTGACTTCACTGGTGTCACGCACCTCTCGTGCTGGTGGAATCGGGCGAGTTCGTCCGCGACGACTCGTCGGAAGGCGATCGCCGTGCTCATTCGGGGGTCTGGTCTAGCTGACGACCGACTCGTCGCCGCCGGTCCACTCGACCATCGCTCCGGTCACCCGCATGTCGTTGCCGTCGAACGTCAGATCCCCCATGGCTCCGGGGAATCCTTCGCCTGCGACCTGCGCGAGCCCCTTCTGAACGCCCTCGCGTGACGAGTCGTCTGACGCCTTGATGGCGCGCGCGATCCACCAGATCGCGTCGAAGCCTTCTGCCGCGTAGGCGTCGGGCGCCGCGCCGTACTTGTCGGTGAACGACTTCGTGAACGCCTTGGCGGTGTCCGTGTCCATCGCAGCCGAGAAGTCGACCGGGTAGACGAGGCCGTCGGCCGCGGCTCCCGCGGATGAGGCGTTGCCCGACCCCTGCACCGAGGTGCCGACGATCTGCCCCTTGTAACCCGCCTGACGCAACTGCTTCATGAAGGTCACCGCCTGCGACGCGATCAACATCATGACGACCGCGGGCGGGTTCGCCTGCGCGATCTGTTGTGCCTGGCCGGTGAAGTCCTGGGTCGTGGACTGCACTTCGAGCGACTGACCGATGTTGACACCGGCCGCCGCAGCTTCCTTGGGGAACACGGTCTTCCCCAGGTTGGCGAACGTCGGATAAGTCGCGTTGTAGATCACCGAGACGTCCTTATGTCCGTTCTCGCTGAGCCACTTCGCCGCGATGTCGTAGTAGCTCTCCATCGGCGCGGTCGCCCGGAAGGTGTAGTCGTTGACGACCACGCCTTCGGCACCCGACTGCGTGAACACGGTCGGCACCTTGCGCTGGCCGACCATGGGCGCAACCGCCGCAGCCTGCTGCGCCATCGTCGGACCGAGAATGGCGGACACCTCGCCGTTGCCCATGGTCTTGGTCATCTCGCTCACGGCGCGGTCGATCTCACCGGCCGTGTCGACCTGGTCGAGCGAGAGCTTCACGCCGTCGCCGAGGTACCCCTGGTCGTTGATCTGCTCGATCGCCAGCTCGGCACCCTTGCTAGCGCCGACGCCCGCGTAGGCCACCGGGCCGGTCTGGTCGTTGACCGCCGCGATCGTGATGTTCTCGGCGATCCCCTGCCCGCTCTGCTGGGCGCCTCCGCCACCTGAGCCGCAGGCGCTCACCGCGAGCACGGCGACCGCGACGACCGCGGTCAGTGCGGTCTTAGTCGTTCTGATCTTCATGATTGAGCGTTCCTTTTCATGTACCCGAATCGAGAGACCGGCACCGGAGGGCCGACCGGCATGGGAAGTGACGACCAGAGGTCGGATCGCCATCATTCCATGATCATAGTAAATATGATTATCACCACTGTGTCAACGGTCACTCAGGCACGGACGGCAGCTCCCGCATCGACTGGGAACGGGACGCCCGTCACGTATCGCGCCTCGTCGCTCGAGAGGAACAGCACCGCGTTGCTGATATCCGCGGATTCGACCCACGGCACCTGCAGTGCATTGAGGGAGACGAAGCCTTCGCGCACGTCGTCGACGGTCGGCTCGGTGACGTCCGGGGCGAACATCGCGTACGTGCCCGGGTTATGGATCATCGTCGTGTCGACGTTGGTCGGATGCACGGTGTTGACCCGAATTCCGTAGGGGGCCAGCTCGTTCGCCATGGTCCGCATCAGGCCGACGATCCCGTGTTTGGCCGAGACGTAGTGTGCGACGTTCTGAATTCCCTTGAGTCCGCCGATCGATGACGTGAACACCATCGAACCGCCGTTGCCCGCGGCGATCATCGGCTCGATCGCGACCTTGGCCGTATGGAAGACCCCAGTCAGGTTCACGTCGATCATGTCGCGCCACTCCTTCGCGGTGAGCTCCCACGACTTCGCGAACGACGCGATGCCTGCGTTCGCGACCACCGTGTCGACGTGGCCGAACTCGTCGAGCCCCTTACCGAAGGCGGCCTGCAGTCCGTCGAAGTCGCGGACGTCCGCTACCTCCGCCACCATCCGGCGGCCGGTCTTCTCGACGAGCTCTCGCGTCTCGTCGAGGTCGTCGGGTGTCGCGAGCGAGTACGTCGACACCGAATCGATGTCGGCGCAGATGTCCACACCGATGATGTCGGCGCCCTCTTCGGCCAGCCGGACCGCGTGACTTCGGCCCTGCCCCCGTGCGACGCCGGTGATGAAGACGACCTTGCCCTGCATACGATTTCCCACAGCTACTCCTCCATTGTTCGGTCGAGCGTTGTTCGATCGGGTCGAGGTCCGACCCGAGTAGTCAAGCGATCGGTGCACCCGCGAGCTCGTGACCGATGAGATAGGCCAGCGTGAGGCCGCGGCCGAGAGCGATGCCCGAGTTGTACGCCGTCCCCGTCGTGGTCAGCGCTGCGACCGAACCTGCGGCGTACAGTCCGCGAATCGGCGCACCGGATCTTCCGTCGAGCACCCGGCCGTCACCGTCGATGTGCACACCGGAGGTGCCGATCCCGGTACCGACGAATCGCAGACGGATCCCGAAGAACGGCGCCTGCTCGATCGGTCCGAGCACCGGCGACGGCGTGTTGTCGGGATCGCCCGCGAATCGGTTGACGTAGTCGACACTGCCGCGACCGAAGTCGGGATCGTCTCCGTCCCGGGCGAATCCGCTGAACCGTCGGGCGGTCTCCTGTAGGGCCGCACCGTCGATACCGAGCTGAGCGCCGAGGTCCGCCAGAGTCTGCGCCTGCTGCACCCAGCCCTCGGGATACTCGCCGCCGGGCGGCGTCGCGGCCAGGCCGTACTTGAGGCGGTGCTGATCGTCCCAGATCAGAAAGAAGGGTAGGTGACGGTCGTCCGGATCCAGGGTCTTGCGGCAGATATCGACCCAGTACGAATCGTTGCAGTACCGGCGCCCGGTCCGGTCGACGATCATCGAGTGCGGCATCGCGTACTCGGGTCCGTAGCCGAAGCCGGTCCCCACCTGAGATCGCCAGCCGGGCAGGATCGGCGTGGCGTTCGCGGGAATCCTCGCGAGTTCACCGCCGACCGACTGCGCGAGACGGAGTCCGTCACCCCGGATCGATTCCGGAGCGACCGACCCCCAGTCCTCGGGCTCGAGTCCGAGGATGTCCGACACGGCCTCCGGATCCCAGTCGTAGGTGCTGGTCGCCAGGACGACCGGCCCGGACACCTGGACCTCACCAGTCGGAGTCTGCGCGCGAACACCAGTCACTGCACCGTCCTCGTCCTGCAGCAATGCGGTGACTCGATGTTCCAGACGGATCTCGATCGACGGCTCGGCGAGCACCCGGCGCAGGAACGACGCGACCACGCCCGTGCCGTAGGTCAGCGGATCGCCGTCGGCGGGACCGTCGAACCCGGTGTCGTCTGCGAGGCCGAACGCGGGCAGCCCGGCGTGCGAGTGCTTCGCAGCCTCGCCCTCGTTCCCGTCGTCGTCGACGTACGTCGCCCTTCGCCCCTTGTCGAGCAGTTCCCGGTAGGTCGTGCCGACCGGGAAGTACGGGCTGTACCGCAGTTTATCCCGCCAGGACCCGAGCACCGATCCGTCGATGACCTCGTTGGTGAGGTACCTGCCCTGGGGCAGCGCCCCGTCCGCCTCATTGTGGTAGTCGGCCAACCCGGGGATCACCGTCCAGCGGATCGCGTCGAGTTCCTCGAAGTACTTCATCGCTGCGGGCGAGGTCTCGAGCCACCGCATCAATGCGCCCTCGTCGAGTACGTCGGGTGCCAGATGCCGAGCGACGTCGCGAATGTAGGTCTCGGCGAGGTCGAGAGAGTCGCCGGCTATGCCCTCGCGCCGCGCGACGTGGTTGGCGCCGCACCAGATCTGCCCTCCCGAGTAGGCCGCAGCGCCGCCGACGAGTTCCGCGGCCTCGAGGACGATCGCCCGCCGACCGTTCGTCGCGCTCGCGAGCGCGGTGGCCAGACCCGAGAGCCCGCCGCCCACGACCACGATGGGTTCCGTGGTGTCCATGTGTGTCTCCTTGATCAGATCAGCTGCTGCAGGCGATCCCCGACCCGAAAACGGCAGCGATGAGCGCCTTCCCGGCCAGGACGGGCCGAGACGGACGCTCACCGAGCGGGAGTCAGGCAGTGGTGTCGGTCAGACTTCGAAGCCGTCCATCTGCGGGGTGGTCATCGGTGAGATGACGCGTTCGGAGATCTTCCAGCCGTCTGACGTGCGGACGTATTTGTCGCGGTTGAGCGCGATCGCCTTGATCGCGGCGCCGTTCTTCATCTCGGCCTCTGCGAACACGTAGTTCGTGCCGTGCGCGTGATCATCGTCGTCGAAGTCGATGATGTGGTTGGTCAGGATGTGAGCACCGCGTTCCACGGCTGCTGCGTCGGCGACGAAGAACGCGTGGATGGCGTCATACCCCTCGTAGCGTTCCAGTCCGACGGCCGTCGCATCCCACACGCCGTCCGAGGCGAAGGCCGACGCGGCCTCGTCCGGATCGGCGAGGTCGAGACCGCGTGCGTACAGGTTGGTGGCACGCACGATGTCGTGGATGTCGTCTGCTCGCATGAGTGTCCTCTCAGGTGATCGTCGGCCGGGGTCAGAGGTCGTACATGATGACGCCGCGGATGTTCTTGCCCTCGCGCATGTCGGCGACGGCCTCGTTGACCTGCTCGAGTTCGTAGGTCTTGGTGACCAGCTCGTCGAGTTTGAACTCGCCGCGCCGGTACATGTCGGCGATCAGCGGGATGTCCCGTCGCGCATTGGTCGAGCCGTACAGAGTGCCCTGCAGACGCTTACCGCTCATCGCGAAGGTGAACAGGTCGAACGGGACGTCGCGCTGGGTGACCGGGGCGGCCGAGGTGAGCACGAGGGTCCCGCCGCGGCACACCATCTCCTGCGCCGGATTGAGCAACTCGCCGTGGGCGACGTCGACGGTGATGAGCACCTTGTCGGCGCCCTGCCCGTTAGTGATGTCGGAGACCAGCTCTGCGGCCTGCGTCATGTCACTGACCGTGTGGGTGGCGCCGAACTTCTTGGCCTGGTCACGCTTGAACTCGACCGGGTCGACTGCGATGAGGTTCTTCGCGCCCTTGTGCAGAGCACCCTGCACGGCGTTCATACCGACTCCGCCGGTGCCGATGACGACGACGGTCTCTCCGAGCTGGACGTCGGCGGCGTACACCGACGACCCCCATCCGGTGGGTACGCCGCACCCGATGAGCGCGGCCTTGTCGAGTGGGATGTCCTTGCCGATCTTCACACACGAATCGATGTTGACCACGACGTACGGCGCGAAGGTCCCGAGGTAGGAGAACGGGCCGACGCCCTGCCCCCGCGCGTGAACGCGATAGGTTCCGTCGGGCGCGAACCCGCCGAGGACGCCGGCACCCATCGTGCACAGGTTGGTCAGTCCGACGTTGCACTTCTCGCAGTGACCACATGCCGGCATGAATGACAGGACGACGTGGTCGCCGACCTCGAAGTCGGTGACGTGGGGACCGACCTCTTCGATGATGCCCGCGCCTTCGTGTCCGCCGATGATCGGTGCCCAGTCGAGCGGGATGTCACCGGTGTCGACGTGGTCATCACTGTGACAGATGCCCGACGCCGCGAGCTTCACCTTCACCTCTCGGCTCTTCGGCGGATCGATCTCGATCTCTTCGACGCTCCAGCCCGACCGAGTCCCGGGCTCCCAGATCAGCGCACCCATTGTCTTCATCAAGTTCTCCTCAGAGTCGCCCGTCGCCGCTGTCGACGAGATATGTGCCACTGCATAGGCATCACGTGATCGACGTCTCGTGATGCTAATCACGCTAACCATTATCATGATAGAAGTAAAGTGCGCAGATCAAAGAATTGCTCAGAGAGTGACCGAGGAAGTGGAGTACGAGCAGGTGAGAGCGATTTATTCATCGGTTGACTCGCCAGGGTCCCGCTTAGCAGCGGCCTATGGATCGGCCGCCACGGTCGCGTTCTGCCTTCTCGTGGTCGGCTCGAACATCCCTGGCCCGCTACTGCCGATATACCGCGACCGACTGGATCTGAGCACCGTCACGGTCACCGCATTGTTCGCCGCATATCTGGTCGGACTCGTCGCAACGTTCACCGTCGTCGCCCGCACTCGCCTCCCCGCGTACTCCACGCACATGCTTGCCGCCGCCGTCGCCGTGTGCTTCGCCGGCGACCTGGCACTGCTCGTCGGCGTGGACACCGTCGCGTGGCTGTTCGTGGGTCGGGTTCTGGTCGGCGTCTCGGTCGGACTGGGGACCGGTGCGGCGGCGACCATCGTCCTGGCGACCAGGGGAGAACGCGGCCGCGCGATCGCCGCGACCGGCACACTGCTCGGATCGTTCCTCGGCCTACTGCTCGCAGCCGTCGTCGCCGACATACTGCCCGGGCCCACCACTACCGTCTACTACATCCACCTCGCCCTACTGGCGCTCGCAGCCGTCGCACTGGCGGTGACCCACGCGAGGTCGCGAGACACCGTGCCGCACCTCATCCGAGGATCGGTTGACGAGCCGACCGGCTTCCCGGTGGCCGAGGCCCACTCACCTCGGGTTCACTCACCTCGCGTGCGATTCGCCGGGTTCGCGCTCGGCACCGCCGGATGGGCGATCGGCGGGGTGGTCGTCGGGCTGCTCCCGACGGTCGTCACCGATATGACGGGTTCCGGGTCGATCCTCGTCACGGCTCTCGGTCCTATCGTGCTCATCGGCGTCGCCTGCATCGCGCCGCGCATCATCGCGCCGCTGCGGTCGCCTGTGAGCGCGTGTGCGATCGGCGCGGGCGCCGTCCTCTGCTTTCTCGGCGTCTGGATGAGCAGCCTGCCGACGATCATCGTGTGTTGCGTGGTGTGGGGTGTCGGACAGGGATTCGCCTACGCGAACGGGTTGAGAATCGTCACCGCCGGACTACAGCCGGTGGATCAGGGTCGCATCGCATCGCAGTACGCCTCAATCGCCTACGGATTCACCAGCGTCCTCTCGGTGTCCACCGGCTTCGTCGTAAGTGCGTTCGGCATGGTGACAGGCCTCGGGTACGCAGCCGTCGTCTTCGTCGCACTGACGTGCACCACACTGAGCCTGGGCTACCGCAGATGGCCTGACTGACCGGCCGGCTCCCCTCCGCCGTCAGATCCGAACGGCAAGCAGGCTGGCATCCCGCGTGTCGCGGCGTTGGTGCTCCGACGACGACGGAGCAGCGCACCCGAAGAGCACGTCTCGGTTCGCACCGCCCACCGCACACGCGAACACCCCTGTGTCGAAACGCTTCTCGTCGAGGACCTCCCCGCCTTCGGCGACGCGAATGACCCGACGATTGAGCGCGTCGGCCACCCAGATCGTGCCGTTCTCGCCGATGCAGATGCCGTCCGGAGCGACCTGAGAAGCCGCCATCGCGTCGCGCACAGAGGTTCGGGGAACCTCCGGACCGAATGCGGCCCACACTCGCCGCCGCGTCAAGGCACCCGCCTGATCGAGATCGAACGCAGTCAGGCGATTGCCCATGCTCTCTGCGACGACGAACGTGCGGACGCCGTCGTCAAGCGAGCCCAGGATCACCGAACCGTTGGGGAAGAGCAAGTCGTTCGCGGCCACTCTCGACGATCCGTCCGGGGCAACGTGGAGCAGAACCGCCGACTCGACGTAGGAGCGCGAACGGAACTCGAAACCGAACGTCGAGATGAACGCGTGACCGCGCTCGTCCACGGTCATGTCGTTGAGCTTTCCAGTCGCGAGTCGTGAGAGGTCGGCGTGCTCGGACATCGACTCCGGATCGTTCGCGTCGTCGCGAACGAGGACTTTCCCGTCGACCATCGACACGATCAGCAACCGCCCGTCCGGCAGCCAACCGAGTCCCGATGGCTGATCCGCCATCCGGGCCTCGAGTCGCACATCATTGCCGTCACCGACCGAGAGAACCTCGTGGGCATACAGGTCAGAGACCCAGAGCCGACCGTCACGCCATCGGGGGCACTCGAGGAACGCACGCCCGTCCAGCACTGTCTCGATCGTGGACTCGTTCGTCATCAGTTCTCCTCACTCGCATTCACAGCCCACACGATTCTGGACCGACTCGACCCAATCATGCACATAGTCTCGAGCACATCTCAAACGCCGCTGTGATCGTTGACACCTTCTAGGTTCCATACTTATGATGAGCATCAATATTCCTTAGTCGATCGACGAGAAGGCGACCTCAGAATGAGTTTGGACGAAGCGACCGCAGCATTCCTCGCGCAGGCTGCCGAGGGTGGCGGCAAGCCGCTGTACGAGATGACACCGGACGAAGTCCGCGCGATGAATGACGGCTTCATCGACCTGTACGGGCCGGGCCCCGATATGGCCTCTGTGGAGAATCTGGCTGTCGACGCGGCCGACGGGTATCAGATCCCGGTGCGAATCCTCTCCCCCTCCGACAACCCGCGCGGCGTGCTGGTCTATTACCACGGTGGCGGCTGGGTGATCGGCACTCCGGACCAATTCGACACGCTCGCAAGGCAACTCGCAGTGGGCACCGGATGCACCGTGGTCCTGCCGGACTACCGTCTGGCACCGGAGAACGTCTATCCCACCGCAGCCAACGATGCGTGGGACGTTCTCGTCTGGACCGCGGAGCGTTTCTCCGGACTCCCCCTCATCGTGAGCGGCGACAGCTCCGGAGGCAACCTCGCCGCAGTCGTCGCACAGCAGGCTGCTCACGCGGGCGGCCCCGACATCTCATTCCAGGCGCTCGTGTACCCGGTCACCGACAGCGACACCGACAACGCAACCTACCTCGATCCTGCCAACCAGCTGATGCTCGATAAGAAGGCGATGGATTGGTTCTGGGAGTTGTACACCCCGGACGCCGGCACCCGTGCGAATCCGAACGTCTCTCCTCTACAGGGCGACGTCACAGGCACCGCGCCCGCCCTGATCGCGATCGCCGAGCACGACGTGCTCCGCGGCGAGGGCGAGGCGTACGCCGCCAAACTCGAGGCGGCGGGCGTGCCCGTCCAGACACGCGTGTTCGACGGCCAGATGCACGGCTTCTTCCAGTTCGTGAATATCCTCCCGGGGTCGGCCGCCGGCGTCGAATACGTCTGCACCGCAGTCTCCGCCCACCTCGATTCGCTGTAGAGAGAGGACCCGCCCGTGTTCCGTATAACCGTCAACTACAACCACCCCGAGAACCCCGAACAGTTCCTCGAGCACTACCGCACGGTCCACGCCCCATTGACCGCGACGATGCCCGGCGCGAAGTTCGAATGGGGCGTCTGCGAGACGCTCGACGGAACCACGCCCGAGCACTTCGTCGTCGGTGTCCTCACCTTCGACTCGAAGGAGGCCGCGATCGCAGGCCTGTCGTCGCCCGAGGGCCAAGCAGGCAGCGCCGACATGGCCAACTTCGCGGCTGCAGGCGCAGTGATCGATATGCACGAAGTCAACGCCACCTGATCCTCCTGCCAGGTCCGCGCCCCGACTCCTGGTCGGAGCCTCTCCTGACGAAGCGACTCCCTCCCCGCACCGGCCGACTGCTGAGTTCAGTAGTCGGCCGGTGTCGTCGTGTGACCACTGCGTCCGGCACGTCGTCGCCAGTAGTACCGTGATGTCTGTCATGTTTCGTCCGCTGCGCAGACTGTGCGCGTGCGGGCCGTCGGTCAGAGGGGGTCATTCGAGTGCACACCGGTAGGTTCGAGCGTTCGGCGATCGGAGTCCACAGGTGACGGGCCCGTCGCGGTCGCCGAAGGCCGCGGTGGTCGTCAGCCAGCGGATCGTTCAAGAAGCGCTCGATGCCGGACTCGGTCCCGGCGACCTCCTGCCCTCCGAGAAGATCATGGTCGAGAAGTACCAGATCGGGCGCGGTACCCTTCGCGAGGCGCTGCGCCTACTCGAGTTCCAGGGCGTCGTCGTCATGAAGCCCGGACCTCGCGGCGGGCCGGTCCTACAGAAACCGACCGGCGCATTCCTATCGGGTGCATTCGTGCTGCTGATGCAGTTGCGGAACGCCCCACTGCGATCGATCTTCGATGCGCGACTGTCCATCGAACCGGTCATCACCCAGTTGGCGGCGGCCAACATCTCCGACCAACGACTAGCCGAAGTCGGCGCCACGGTGGAGCGGATGTCGGCGGCGCTCAAGAGCGACCGGCGCGCCTTCCTGGAAGCCAATAAAGAATTCCACGACATCATCGCGTGGTCGACCGACAATCCCCTCCTCGGATACCTCGCGGACTCCCTGCTCGAAGTCACCAACAGCACGATCGTCGGCATGGATTTCCCGCAGGCGCGCCGAAAGGCGACCCTGGCCGCGCACCGGTCGATCTTCACCGCGATGAGCAACCGCGACGCCGACGCGTCGATGGCCGCGATGAGCGAGCACATCGACGACTACCTCAGGTATGCGGAGAAGAAATTCCCCGACATCATCGGATCGGTCGTCCGCTGGGACAGCGACCTATAACAGTTCAGGGACTCCCGAGTGCCGCCGTCAACTGCTCGACCCAAGTCCTGACGACCTGCGCGCGACGACGCGAGTCGTCCGACAGCGTCCCGGCGAGGCCGAGACCTCGGGCGAGGTCGAGTGTGGCCTGCGCGAGCCGGTACGCATTCGGGTCCGTTCCCTCGGGGTCGAGGCCTGCGAGTGTCATGGTGTGCGCGGCGCGCGCGAATTTGGCCTCCAACGGCAAGATCTGTTCACGGAGCGCTTGGTCGGACGCTGCGGCCGCCCACACCTGCAGTGCTGCACGGAAATTCCGTCCGACATAGATGTCGACAGCGCGCTCGACGACGACCTCGATCCGTTCCGGTCCGGCAGGCAAATCGTCCAGGTCATCGGCTGCGAGGGCGGTCAGGTCGTGGAACATCTGATCGAGCGCCGCAGTGATCAGCGCTTCCCGCGTCGGAAAGTGATGCTGTGCGGCACCGCGCGAGACTCCCGCAACTTCGGCCACGCGAGCGACAGTCGCCGCTGCCCACCCGTGATCGGCGAGGAGGTCGACCGTCGATGCCAGCAACCGTTCACGCGTCAGTCGAGAGCGGTCCTGCTGGGGCTCACGGGTCGGCACGTTCACGACGCGCTCGCGTCCCATGACGGCTTCTGCTTCGACATGAACGCCGTCATGCCCTCGTGTGCATCCTCGGAGGCGAACAATGCCGCCGACTCGGCAGCACGGGTATCCGCACTCGACCGGAACTGGGCGAGGACATCGGCGGTGGTCAACGCCTTCGACGCGGCCAAACCCTGTGGCGATGCCTTCCGGATGCCCTCGCAGATGCACTCGAGTTCGTGATCGAGGTGGTCGGCGGATCCGAGTGCACGGCTCACGACGCCCGACTCCTGTGCCTCGTGTGCCGTGAACGTCTCACCGGTCAGGAAAAAGCGGCCCGAGGCTCGTGCCGACATCTTCGGCAACAACACGAGGGAGATCATCGACGGGGCGAGGCCCAGCCGCGACTCGGTGAGCGCGAACGTCGCCTTCGGCCCGGCGATCGCGATGTCCGCGGCCCCGAGCAGACCGAAGCCGCCCGCGCGCACATGACCGTCGGCCACTGTCACGATAGGTTTCGGCATCTCGAGCATCGCCCCCATCAGATCGGTCATCGCCCTCGTCCCCTCGGCCGTCGCCTCTTCCGGCGAGAGACCGCGGCCGAGCGCCTCTTTCAGGTCTCCACCCGCACAGAACGTACCTCCGGTGTGAGTCAGCACGACGGCGCGGACGGCGTCGTCCGACGCTGCGTCGGCCAGCGCCTTCCGCAACTGCGCGACCAGCACCGAACTCAACGCGTTCCGATTCGCCGGCGAGTCGAGCGTGATCGTCGCGATCGCCGCCCGCACCTGTGTGCGGACAAGAGTCTCGGTCATCTTGCTTCCCTTGAGTGTTGTTCGATCACATTCTTCACTGCCATCGCCTGCGAGCCGTTCCGGGTGTCCCGTCGAACATTGTCCCGCTCGGCCTGGTCGCGTCGTCCGAGTCCCGGGACGATCGAGACTCCGATCAGTACGACTTCGGCAACCCAAGACTCGTCTGCGCCACGAAGTTGAGGATCATCTCTCGGCTCACCGGAGCGATTCGAGTCAGGCGCGACAACGGGATCATCGCTGCCACACCGTATTCCACGGTGAGACCGTTGCCGCCGAGCGTCTGCACCGTCTGGTCGACGGTCTTCACACAGGCTTCACCTGCCGCATACTTGGCCATGTTGGCCGGCTCGGCGGCACCCCACTCGTCACCGTCGTCGTACAACGTCGCGGCCTTCTGCATCATCAGTTTGGCCATCTCCAGTTCGATCTTGCACTGCGCGAGCGGATGCGAGATCGCCTGATGAGAGCCGATCGGGGCCTTCCACACGGTGCGGTCGTTCGCGTAGGCGACGGCCTTCTCGAGTGCGAAGCGACCCATGCCCACGGCGGACGCCGACGCCATGATCCGTTCCGGGTTGAGCCCCGCGAACAGCTGGCTCAGGGCTGCGTCCTCGGAGCCGATGAGTGAGTCGCCAGAGAGCCGGACCTCATCGAGGAACAGGGTGAACTGCTTCTCGGGGTTCTTCAGGTCCATGTCGATCATCGTGTGACTCAAGCCGGGCGCATCGGTCGGCACGATGAACAGGGCAGGCTTGAGACGGCCGGTCTTGGCGTCTTCCGTACGCGCGACGATCAACACGGCCTGCGCCTGGTCGACGCCCGAGATGAACACCTTCTGGCCGGACAGGATCCATTCGTCGCCGTCCCGGCGCGCCGTGGTCGTGATGTTGTGCGAGTTCGATCCGGCGTCTGGCTCGGTGATGCCGAACGCCATGGTGATGCTGCCGTCAGCGAGACCGGGAATCCACCGCTGCTTCTGCTCGTCCGTGCCGAACTTGGCGATGATGTTGCCGCAGATCGCCGGTGACACGACGAGCATGAGCAAGCCGGTTCCGGCTGCGGCGATCTCCTCCATGACGATCGCCAACTCATACATGCCCGCGCCGCCACCGCCGTACTCCTCCGGGAGGTTGACGCCGATGAAGCCCAGTTCTCCTGCTTCCCTCCACATCTCGTCGGTCTTACGGTCGGTGTTGGCACAGTCCAAGAAGTACTGCTGGCCGTACTTGCTCGCCAGCCCGCGGACGGCCTCGCGGAGGGCCTTGCGTTCTTCGGTCTCGATGAAGGTCATGGGTGATTCCTATCTGGTGGTCTCGACTCCGCTCGACCGGCGGAGAGTGGTCTCGACTCCGCTCGACCGGCGGAGAGTGGTCTCAGGTCCGGCTCGACCGGCGGAGAGTGGTCTCGACTCCGCTCGACCGGCGGAGAGTGGTCTCAGGTCCGGCTCGACCGGCGGAGAGTGGTCTCAGGTCCGGCTCGACCGGCGGCCAGGGCCTCCGGTTCGGTGATGACGGCGAGAACGTCGCCAACAGACACTTGGCGGCCGGCTTCGACTGCGAGGACCGATACGACGCCGTCCGACGGTGCGCTGATGGTGTGCTCCATCTTCATGGCCTCCAGCCACAACAATGGCTGACCGGCTGTGACGGTGTCTCCTTCGGACGCGGCGACTCGAATCACCGATCCAGGCATCGGCGCGAGTAGCGACCCGGGCCGTGTCTGAGCTGCCGGATCGATGTAGCGCGGCACACGGGTGAGCGCGACCGACGCGCCCGGCCAGTCGACGTTCACGGCCCCGTGCTCGGCCGCAGTCACCGAGTACCGTCTGGTGATTCCGCCGGACATGATGACGACCTCGTCCGCAGCGACCGAGCAGACGGTCGCATCGCTTAGATCGGGGAGCTCGATGTCGCCGCGACCGATCCGGTATCGCGCCACGATCTCGCCGCCCTGGGGGCTCGTGTACGTCTTGGTTTGATAGCCGGACGCGATGTTGCGCCAGCCTGACGGCAACGAGCCGACCGCGCGGGCCGCCGACCGATTCGCGGCCGAGGAAGCGAGCGCAGCGGCGAGGGCCGCAGTCGCGACGTCGTCGTCGGAGGCGAGCGGTGCCGCGAGGACGTCGAGTCCGACGGTGTCGAGGTATGCGGTGTCGGTGTCCCCGGATCGAAAAGTCTTGTCGCGCAATGTCCGGACGAGCATGTCTCGGTTAGTCACCAGCCCGTGGATCCTCGCATCGGCCAGCGCCCGGGCCAGCATCGCCGCCGCCCTGTCCCGCGTCGGCGCCCACGAGATGACCTTGGCGAGCATCGGATCGTAGAACGTGGAGATCTCGCTGCCCGCCGCGATTCCGGAGTCGACACGGATACCGGGACGGGTCAGCAGCTCGAACTGCGCGGCGGCCGGCAGGTCGAAGGCAGTGACCGTGCCCGACTGAGGCTGCCAGTCATTGCCCGGGTCCTCCGCATACAAGCGGACCTCAATCGAATGCCCGCTCGTGACCGGCTCGTCAGCGGGCAGTGCCTCGCCCTCCGCGACGCGGATCTGCCAGGCGACGAGGTCGGTGTCGGTCGTCAACTCGGTCACCGGGTGTTCCACCTGCAGGCGGGTGTTCGTCTCCAAGAAGAAGAAGCTGCCGTTCTGATCGGCGAGGAACTCCACGGTTCCCGCGCCTCGGTATCCGATCGAGCCCACGGCCAGGCGGGCCGCCGCATACAGGCGTTCGCGCATGTCCCCGCCGACCCGCTGCACGAGAGGTGCGGGAGCCTCCTCGATCACCTTCTGGTGGCGCCGCTGAATGGAGCATTCACGCTCGCCGACCGCCCACACGGTGCCGTGCTCGTCGGCCATCACCTGTACCTCGATGTGGTGGCCCCGGTCGATGTACGGTTCGCAGAACACCGTCGGGTCGCCGAACGCCGATTCGGCTTCTCGCCGGGCGGCCGCGACCGCGTCGTCGAGTTCGGCGACGTCGCGGACCACCCGCATCCCGCGTCCTCCGCCGCCCGAGGACGCCTTGATGAGCAGCGGCAGGTCCGACTCGGTCACCGCGTCGGGGTCGATGTCGGTGAGCACGGGGACTCCGGCCTTCGCCATCAGTTCCTTGGCGTTGACCTTAGAGCCCATCGCCGTGATCGCGTCCGCGGGCGGACCGATCCACACCAGACCGGCGTCGATCACAGCGCGCGCGAAATCGGCGTTCTCCGAAAGGAATCCGTAGCCGGGGTGAATGGCGTCGGCACCTGCGGCCTGCGCAGCCGCGATGATCTTCTCGGGTCGAAGATAGGTCTGCGCCGATGTCGAACCGGGAAGCGCCACAGCCGAATCGGCCATTCGGACGTGGGGTGCGTCAGCGTCCGGATCGGAGTACACGGCGACGGTGCCGAGCCCCATGGCCTTACACGTGGTGAACACCCGGCACGCGATCTCGCCGCGGTTGGCGACCAGTACGGACGTGATTGTCGTAGTCATGGAGTCTCTCCTCACATCCGGAAAACGCCGAAGTTGCTTGTGCCCTCGACGGGCGCGGTCGCGATCGCGGACAACGTCTGACCGAGGATCGTGCGCGTGTCACGCGGGTCGATCACCCCGTCGTCGTAGAGCATCCCCGACAGGAACGTCGGAACCGACTCCGCCTCGATCTGAGCTTCGATCATCGCCCGCATCCCGGCGTCCGCCTCTTCGTCGACGACGCCGCCGCGGGCCTCGGTCGCCGCGCGGGACACGATGGAGATCACGCCTGCCAACTGCTGCGCCCCCATGACGGCGCTCTTTGCGCTCGGCCAGGCGAACAGGAATCGCGGATCGTAGGCTCGGCCGCACATTCCGTAGTGGCCCGCTCCGTAGCTGGCGCCGACGAGGACCGAGATGTGCGGGACCGTCGAGTTGGAGACCGCGTTGATCATCATCGCGCCGTGCTTGATGATGCCTCCCTGCTCATATTCTTTGCCGACCATGTAGCCGGTCGTGTTGTGCAGGAACAGCAGCGGCGTGTCGCTGCGATTGGCGAGTTGAATGAACTGCGTGGCCTTCTGTGCCTCTTGCGAGAACAGAACGCCCTGCGCGTTCGCGAGGATCCCCACCGGGTACCCGTGGATCATTGCCCAGCCGGTGCACAACGACGCCCCATACTCCGGTTTGAATTCGTCGAAGTCGCTGCCGTCGACGACGCGTGCGATCACCTCGCGTGGATCGAACGGGATCTTCAAGTCGCCGGGCACGATGCCGAGGAGTTCCTCCTCGGCGTAGCGGGGCGCGACGACGTCGGCCGCCGGTTTCGGCCCCTTCTTGCGCCAGTTGAGTCGGGCGACGATCCGTCGTCCGATACGGACCGCGTCCTGCTCGTCTGCTGCCAGGTAGTCACCGAGACCCGAGGTGCGCGCGTGCATCGCGCCACCGCCGAGCTCCTCGTCGTCACTGACCTCGCCGGTCGCCATCTTGACCAGTGGCGGACCACCGAGGAACACCTTGGAACGTTCATCGATCATCACGACGTGGTCGCTCATGCCGGGAACGTAGGCACCGCCCGCCGTCGAGTTCCCGAACACGAGCGCGATCGTCGGAATCCCGGCGGCCGACAGCCGCGTCAGATCCCGGAACATGCGACCACCCGGAACGAACACCTCCTTCTGCGTTGGAAGATCAGCACCGCCAGACTCAACCATCGAGACCACCGGGAGCCGGTTCTGCAGCGCGATATCGTTGGCGCGCAGAATCTTCCGCAGCGTCCACGGGTTCGAGGTCCCACCTTTGACCGTCGGATCGTTCGCGACAATCATGCATTCGACGCCTTCGACGACGCCGAGGCCGACCACGACCGATGCGCCGACCGTGAACTGGGATCCGTGCGCGGCGAGCGGACACAGTTCCAGGAACGGCGAATCCTCGTCGATCAACATCTCGATGCGTTCGCGGGCAGTCAGCTTGCCGCGTTCACGGTGCCGCTGCACGTACTTCTCCCCGCCGCCCACCAGCACGGCGCGAAACTCGACGTCGAGGTCGGCGAGTCTGGCGTTCATGACGTCGGCGTTGGCGACGAATTCGTCGGACGTCGTGTCGACCCGAGACTTGAGAACAGTCATGTCAGGGTTCCTCCCACTGGCTTCATCTCTCTGGGTTCGGTTTCACTGGGCTCGGCCCGACTGGTACCCCAGTCGCTTCGCGGCCAGACCGGTCAGGATCTCGGTCGTGCCGCCGCCGATGCCGATGATGCGCATGTCGCGGTACTGGCGCTCCACCTCGGATTCGCGCATGTACCCCATGCCGCCGAACAGTTGGACGGCTCTGTTCGCGACCCATTCGCCCGCCTCGACGGCGGTGTTCTTGGCGAAGCAGACTTCGGCGATGAGGTCGTCGTTCGCACCGGGTGTGACCTGACCCGACTCGACGGCGACTCGCCGCTGGACGACGGCACGTGTGTAGGTACGTGCGACGTCGATCCGGCGCGCCATCTCGGTGACCGAGTCCTGCACCGACTGCCGGGTGATGAGCGGCTGACCGAAGGTCTCGCGGTCGCGGACCCAGTCGAGCGTCAGGTCGAGGCAGCGTTGCGCGCTCGCGTACGCCTGCACCGCAAGTGCTGCTCGCTCGGTGACGAACGCCTGCGCGATCTGCGCGAAGCCGGAGTTCTCCGGACCGACGAGGTTCTCGCGCGGCACCCGGGCGTCGATGAACGACAGTTCCGCGGTGTCCGACGAGAGCCAGCCCATCTTGTCGAGCTTGCGCGCCACCTCGAATCCCGGCGTACCCTTCTCGATGACGAGTAGGGACACCCCTGAGGCACCGGTCCCCGAGGTGCGGACCGCGGTGACCACAAAGTCGGCACGCACGGCCGAGGTGATGAAGGTCTTGGCGCCGTTGACGACATAGTGGTCTTCGAAGCGTTCGGCCGTCGTCCTGAGGTGTCCGACGTCGCTGCCGCCGCTCGGCTCGGTGATCGCGAGGCTGCCGATCATGCGGCCTTCCAGGGTAGGACGCACCCACCTCTCGATCTGCGCAGGGTCACCCGCGCGGATCAGATGTGGCAGGGCGATCCCGTTGGTGAACAGCGACGCGAACACACCGCCTGCTCCGCCTCGGTAGTGGAACTCCTCGCCGAGGATCGTCGCGTCGATCAGGTCGCCGCCAGATCCGCCGAGCTCTTCCGGAACCCCGAGCCCGAACAGGCCGATCTCGGCCGCGGCCAGGTGCAGTTCTCGCGGGATCAGACCGGTCCGTTCCCACTCGTCCTGGCGACCGATCACGTGTCGTCGTACGAACCTGGCGACGGTCTCGCGTAGCGCGAGCCGCTCCGGGCTGTCCCACAGTGGACTGGTTATGGGCATTGTTCTCCTTCTGAAATAACGAGTCCGGTGGCGTAGTCCCCCAGGCTGGTCGAGTAGTCCGAGCCGCTAGGCGAGGACGTATCGAGACCCCGTCGTCGGCCGCTCGGTGCGCTCACTCGGTCAGGCTCACTGGCACGTCCACCACTCGCGATCGAAGCCACTCGCCGAGACCTTTGGCCTGCGGATCGAAGCGAACGTTCTCGGCAACGCCGCGACCGAGGACGCCTTCGACGACGAAGTTGAGGGCGTTGATCTTCGGGAGCCGGTATCGGTGAACCCTCAGGTCTGCCACCTCGGGCAACAGTTCCTTGAGTATGGCGACGGTCAGCGTCTGGTCGAGCCAGGCGAACTCGGCGTCGCCACGAGTCCACACGCCGATGTTGGCGCTGCCGCCCTTGTCGCCGCTGCGAGCGCCGACGAGCTCGCCGATCGGTGCACGCCGGGTGGGTCCCCAGTCGTACACGACATCTGAGTCGGGAACGCTGACGTCGCCCGTCGGTTCGGTGCGCAAGGGGGACGGCTCGATCAGGACGGAGACGCCGTCGGGCTGATTGACACGGTGCTCGACGAGTCCGGCGTCGACGTAACCCGGTTCGAAGACGCCGTACGGCGCCCCGTTGCCCGGCGGTGACGTCAGAGTGAAGCCGGGGAAACTGGCCAGCGCCAGTTCGACGGCGGTCGCGCTGAACGGACGGCCGACCGCCTTGGCATCGGTGTCGCGAGCGACGCACCGCAGCAGAGCGCTGGCCTGCTCCTGTGTGTCGGCGTCGGCCCTGTCGAGACGGGACAGCTCCCAGGTCATCTCGGCGGGCCTCGTCGGCAGCGCCGCCTCGAACTGGTTCCGGAAGAGGGCGGCCTTCTCCTCGACGTCGAGACCAGTGATCACGACATCGATCTCGTTGCGCGTCCCCGCGAGGTGGTTGAGCGAGACCTTGAGGTCTTTGGGCGGCGCTTCGCCGTGCACGCCGGAGATCGCGACGCGATCGGCGCCGGCCTGCGCAAGTTCGATCGTGTCCATCAGCGCGGTGACGTCCGGGTTGTAATACCGCGGCCCCTGGATCTCGTACAGGAGTTGCGCTGTCACCGTCCCGACGCTCACGGCGCCGCCGGTGCCGCCGTGCTTCGTGATGATCGACGACCCGTCCACGGCGACTTCGGCGATTGGGAAGCCGAGCGGGCGGTCCATCGAGATCTCGCGGAAGAACGAGTAGTTGCCGCCGGTGGCCTGTGTTCCGCACTCGATCACGTGGCCCGCGACCACCGCGCCCGCAAGCGCGTCGAGGTCGCTGTAGCCCCAGCCGAACGCAGACGCAGCTGGACCGACGGTCAGGGAAGCGTCCGTGACGCGACCGGTGACGACGACGTCGGCCCCCCGGTCGAGCGCGGCTTTGATACCGAAGCCGCCGAGATAGGCGTTGGCAGTGATCGGCGTGCCGAGTCCTAGTTCAGCCGCGCGCGGCGCGAGGTCGTCGCCGTTGACGAAGGCGACCTGGGCGTCGACGCCGAGTTTCTCGGCGAGTTCGCGGAGTGCGACGGCCAGTCCGTGCGGATTGAGTCCGCCCGCGTTGACCACGATCTTCACGTTCTTGTCGACGGCGAGCCCGAGGCTGGTCTCCATCTGCCGCAGGAACGTCTTGGCGTAGCCGCGCGACGGATCCTTGAGGCGATCCCTCCCGAGGATCAACATGGTCAATTCGGCGAGGTAGTCACCGGTCAGGTAGTCCAGGCTGCCGCCATCCAACATCTCGTGCACGGCGCTGAGCCGGTCCCCATAGAAGCCGGATGCGTTGCCGATCCGGACGGAGTCGGAAGCCATATCAGTGTCCTTCCTTCAAGGGGGGCCGCCCCGGTCCGGGCGGGCCTGCGAAACATTGCGCGATCGATGCCCATTGCGTCGCGTCATCACCGACGAGTGCGAGATCGAGGTCGGCCAGGGCACGGCGCTGAGTCACGAGTGCTGCGAAGTCCAGGGCGGGTCCGCGAACGGTGTTCGACGCCTCATCCGGGCCCCACGTCCACACGTCGCCCCCTGGTCCGGTCAGCTCGAAACGGAATGGCTCGAGCGGCGGCGTGAGCCCGTTCACCAGGTAGGCGAAGTCTCGTGTGCGGACACCGATGTGCGCCACGTTGCGAAGCCGGTCGGTTGGCTGGACGCTCACCCCGAGCGCGTCTGCCACGTCGAGCCCGTGCGCCCAGGTCTCCATGATTCGCGCGGTCATCATCGACGGCGCAGACATCGGCGGCCCGAACCACGGGAGGCGGACACCGTCGGGAACGGCGACGAGGACGTCGACGAGTGAGCTGCGCGTCTCGCGCCAGTCGGCAAGGACCTCGGCAGGCGGACGCGAAGCCTCGAGTTCGGCTGCGGCGTTGACGAAGCCAGCCGCGTGGTCCATCCCCACGGCGAGGACATCGATCTCGAATCGGTCGGGATCGGTCGCCGCGATCAACGACACCCGGTCGGTCCAGAAGACATGACCGATCTGATGCGCGATCGTCCATCCCGGTGCGGGCGTCAACCTGGACCAATGGTCGGCGGGGAGGTCCGCGACGAGGTCGTCGAGCGCGGCGTACTCAGCCCGCAGATCGTCAGCGATCATCATGCGTCGAGCGTCACATACGACTCCGAAATAATCAAGCATGACTGATTTTTTCTACGAACGATGCCGTCGCCTGCGACACCGGTCACATGAATGCCCCTGGTAGACAGGTCGATATGAGCCACAGCCCTGCCGACCCATTCAACGCTTTCGCCGTCGGCCGGGACGAGGGCTTCGACGGAGCCGTGATGCATCAGTACCTCGGCACGTCGGTCACTGACCACCGCGGCCTCATCGAACTGCCCGCACTAGCCGTACTGTTCGACGATCTAGGCGGATACCGCTTCTACTTCCAGGATCCGTCCGCGTCATCATTGCAGTCGCGCTTGACGATGTCGATGCTGGCCCGTCCGAGCATCGACGAGAGACTGCAGGCGACCGCGGATCTGCGCATGTCCTCCCACGAGTACGGGACCACCGTTGTCGAGATCACCGGCACCGACGGCCGAGTGCTCTGCTCAGGTCTCGCGCGCAACGTCCGGGTGGGCCGCGCACAGAACACTGACGCCGGGTCAGCCTCCGCCACCCCTCAGGGCCTGAACGACCTGCCCGCCGTCGGCGGTCCGCCCGCCGACGCCACCGGAAGAGAAGTGATCGACGAGATCCGACGCGGCGCGCCGATCGGCCCGATCGCCGAGCTTCTCGGCGGGTCGATCTCTGCCGCGGACGACGACGGCCTCAGCTACACGACCGAGACCGCGCCGTGGATGGGCAACATGATGGGCACAATGCACGGCGGAGTGATCGGCGCGGTCGTCGCCCAAGGTTGTTCGTTCGGCGCCCAGCACTACACACGCGCAGGCCAGCAGTACCAGATCATCGACTTCACCGTCGCGTTCCTACGCTCCCCCGCCGTCGACGGGCGCCGTATCCACACCCGCGTCACCCCGGTCAAGCTCGGGCGTCGACTGTCGGTGTTCGACGCCGATCTGCGCGACGACGACGGGACACTGCTCGCGCATGCGACGGCGGACGTGCGTTTCGACGTCTGAGGCGAGGGTGAGGGGTTCGACTCGCTTCGCTCACTCAACCGGCTGAAACAGACACACGCTCGCTGGTCACACCACCGTCAACGGGAGCGCACGCGACGGCCCGCGGTCGGCGAAGGTGAACGATGCTCCGCCGGAGAACCGGACGATCGCAACCTCGCCTGTCTCGCTCTGCGGTTCGCCGCGGCCGATGCGGACCACTCTCTCGAGCGGAGTGTCGATCCTCTCGCCGACGACCCACGTCGGGTCGACCGCGGTCGCCGCGGCCTGCAGGGCGTCCAGCCTGCCCTCGTCGAGGAGACGGAGCCACCCGCCGTCGTCCAGTGCCTTCGAATCACGGGAGATGTGGACCTCGACCCGCTCGTCGTCGATCGCCTCGGCGTAGAAACCCGTGTACTGCCGCGGACCGAACACCGGATTCAGATTCAGTACGTCGGCGAGCGCCTCCGCGTCAGAACGGTCCTCGCACACCGCCGACCGCACTCGCTCGGAGGCGATGCCCGCAATGCCGATGAGCTGCTTGTCGAAAATACCGTCCGTCGCGATGTCGTCTGCGCGGCGACTCACTGCGTCGAGGAAGCCGAGCGCCAGAAGTTGGTGCTGGAGAGTCACTTCCTCCAGTACTCGTCGCAGCGCCGACGTCGACCATTCGGCGAAGTTCACGTCCTCCATGAGTGGCCCGCGATAGTCGACGAACCCGTCCGTCGCGTCCACGTCGATCGGGGTCAGCTCCACCGCCGCGGCCTGCGTGACCAGCATCGGTTCAGTCACCTTCGGCAGCGGAAGTTCTTCGCGATCGGGCTCGATCGTCACCACCCATTCACAGTGCGGCGCACGGTCGGCAGGCACTCGCGGCGGACGATGCACCGGTCGGATGCGCGCTCGCCGATTGGTCGCGATGGCCGTCGCGTCGAACGTCGGGTCCTCGATGGTGTGACACATCGCGGTCACGTATTCCTCGCCCATCGGTTCGACGTCGAGCAATGCGCCGCAGTGGTCCAGCACGAACGCTCCGTGATGATCGTCGTCGACGCGGTACCGGAAGTCCATGAACTGAGGCGGTGCACCGATGTCGAACTGCAGGCACTTGAACATGTCGACGACGCCGTCGCCGTCGATGCCGAGCGCCGCCCGGATGCGTCCCGTGTACACGGGACTGGCGGCCATCCACTCCTCGATCGCGACCTGCGCCATGCCTTCCCGACCGAACGCCGAGATGAGGTGCGCCATGCCGCTCCGGTCGATCAGCTGTCCGGTCAACAGCAACTCCGGCACGAGTGCGGCGAGTTGATCCTTGGTCAGTCGATCAATCATCGGTTCACTCCTCGAGGATCTTCAGGGCTTGCGTCGGACAGAATTGCACGGCGGCTTCGACCTCGGCGCGGCGCGACTCGTCGGGGGTCTCATCGAGCAGGTTGACGCTGTCCCGGCCCGCTTCGAAGACGTCGGGGGCCTCCATCTCGCACATCCCGTGCCCCTGGCACAGATCCAGATCGACGACGACGCGCATCACGACGCCTCGGCGGCAGTCTCAGTGCCGTTCACGTCCCGGCGCCGGTAGGCCACGCGGCACGGCTGCTGCAGCTGGACGACCATCTTCGAGTGATCGTTTCGGTAGCTGTCCGGCTCCTGGACGAGGCTGAACTCGTAGTTGCGCAACAGGACAGAAAAGATCGCCTTGAGCTGCATCATCGCGAACTGAGCGCCAACGCACCGGTGACGACCCGCACCGAACGGGATCCACGTCCACCTGTTGACGAGGTCTTCCTTACGGCCTTCCGCGTACCGGTCCGGATCGAACGAGTCGGGGTCCGGGAAGTCTTCTGGCAGACGATTCGAGACGGCGGGCGACACCGCGACCGACTGCCCCTTCTCCACGGTCACGCCGCCAACCTCGAACGCCTCCTGCACCACACGCATGAGAATGATCAGCGGCGGATGCAGGCGCAGAGCCTCCTTGAGAGCGCCTTCGAGTCTCGGAATCTGCCGCATCGCCGCGAACGAGTATTCGATGCCGTCAGCGTAGATCCCGTCGAGCTCTTCGGTGACCTGCGCGAGATGATCGGGATTCTTCAACAACTCGATCAGCGTCCACGCCGCTGTGCCCGACGTCGTGTGGTGGCCGGCGAACATCATCGAGATGAAGATGCCGGTAACTGTGTTCGCGTCGAACATCGGTGAGCCGTCGTCGTTCATCAGCGAGACGAGCACGTCGACCAGGTCACGGTCGTCCTTGTTCTCCGGCGGGTTCTCGACCCGTCCCTGCATGACCTTCCCGATGAACTCGACGAGTTCGGCGCGGGCGGCGTCGCGGCGCCGGAAGCTCTCGATGTCGGCGTGCATGTCGACGTACGCGATCGGGTCCGTGCCCTTCTCCAAGTCGTGGAAGAGATGAGCGACGTGGGCGTCCAACTCCTCGCGGAACTTGCCGCCGATCAGACACGACGACGACGTGTACAACGTCAGTTCGGCGAAGAACTCCAGAAGGTCGATCTCCCCTTCGTCGCCCCAGTCGGCGATGATGCGTTCGACCTCGAGGGGGATGGTCACCGCGTGCTGCTTCATGTGCGCACCCTTGAGCGCCTGGTTGTGCAGCATCTCGCTGCGCCGTTCCGGGCTGGTGTCGAAGACGACGCCCTCGCCGAACACCGGTGTCATGAACGGATACGCTGCCGCCTGATCGAGCACGTCGTCGGGGGCACGGAAGAACTCCTCGTTCGCGGCTGCGCCGCTGACCAGAACCACTTCGCGGTCGGCCAACTGGAACGCCCCGACGTCGCCACACTCGTCGCGCACCCGCTGGAACAGAGCGATCGGATCGGTGGCCATCTCGTCGAGATGGCCATGCTCGCCTGCCCCGCCGGACACGCGCTTAGAGGTGACAGCAGTCATGTCGGTTCTCCTTGAGACTGTTGATGTTTTCGGGGGTTGGGGGATCTCGACTCCGCTCGATCAGCGGAAGGATCTCGACTCCGCTCGATCAGCGGAAGGATCTCGACTCCGGTTCTTCGGAGCAGAGTCGAAGGGCTCGACCGGCAGCGAGGCTCAGCCAGAGGTCGTGGCGGTCAGTTTGCCTTCGGCCTCGACGTCGACGGCTTTCATGTGCGCCCCGGGCGGGAGCGTCACCATCGCCTCGACCGCGTGCGCGAGGTTGTCGGGTACCAGGAAGTGCCCGTGTCGGGCGAGACCGAACTCGACCCAGTCGCCGAGCATCTCCTCGGTGGCCTTCTGATCGAGATTCATCCCCATACCGGTCATCGTCTGACCTGGTCGGACCAGACCGGCGCGGACGCCCGTGCCTTCGAGTTCCATGTATGCGGTCGCGACGAGCCCTTCGACGCCGTACTTGGCCGCGACGTACGCCGACGACCAGGGTCGCGGGTGCGAGACCACATCCGAGCTGATGAACACGAAGTCACCGCGGCGTCGTTCGATCATATCGGGCACCACTGCGCGATACAGCCGGTAGGCGCCGACCAGGTGCACGTCGATCTGTGCCGCCCACTCGTCCACCGACATCTCATGGGCGCGGCCGATCTGCAGGTCACCCGCCCCGGAGACCACGATCTCCATCGGGCCGAGTGCGTCCTGCGCGGATCTCATTGCCGAGGCCACCGATTCGGTCGAGGTGACATCGAGTTCTACGGCGAGCGCTTCACCGCCTGCACCGTTGAGTTCGTCGGCTAGTGCGGTGAGCTTGTCGATTCGGCGGGCGGCGAGCGCCACCGGATAGCCGAGACCGGCCAGACGTCGGGCGGTGGCCTCGCCGATCCCGGACGATGCGCCTGCGACGAGAACGGGTCGACGGTCGGGGTGAGGTTGGAATCTCATCGTGGGTCACCGGGCCTTCACGGTCATGGGGAGGTCGGCGAAGCCGCGGACGTTCACCGAGTGAACGCGGGCCGCACGTTCGAAGTCGATGTCGAACGAGCTGACGGTCTGAGCGATCTTCGCCAGACCGATCTCGGTCTCCAGTCGAGCGAGGTGCGCACCGAGACAGAAGTGTGTGCCCAGGCCGAAGCTCATGATGGTGCGGTCGCTGTCACGTCCGATCACGAACTGGTCGGCGTCCTCACCGAAGACCTCCTCGTCTCGGTTCGCCGATCCGATCAACAGCAGAACCCGGTCGCCCGCCGGGATCGTGAACTCGCCGTACTCGACGTCTTCGACGACTCGGCGGATCAACATCTGGGTGGATGTGTCGTAGCGCAACGTCTCCTGCACCCATGGAGCGACGGCTTCGAGGGCGGCGTCCTCGTCGGTCGCCGCCGCGATGATCGGGGCGATCTGGTCCGAGTCGCGCCCACCCCAGAACATCGAGTTCGCGAGCAGCTTGGTGGTGGTCTCGTTACCGGCCACGACCATCAGCATCATGAAGCCGACGATCTCCTCGTCCCCCAACGCAGTGCGTTCGCCTCCGTCGACGAGTTCTGCGGTCGTCAGCGCCGACACCAGGTCCTCGCCTGGGTTCTTGCGGCGCTCGGCCAGGAGCGAGGTGTAGAAGCCGTGCAGATCGAGGTAGGCGTTGATCGCGCCGGGTGGGACGTCGGTGACACCCTCTTCGCGGTGGATCAACAGATCCGACTGTGCCCGCAGGTGCGCGCGATCGGATTCCCCGACGCCGAGGAGTTCGGACACCACGTCCATCGGAAGTAGTCCGGCGAAGTCGTGCACGAAGTCGAATTCGCCCATCTCCAGGCACCGATCCCAGTGCTGAGCGGTCAGTTCTGCGATACGGGGGGCGAGCTGGCCGACACGGCGCGGTGTGAAGCCTTTCGAGACGAGCTTGCGCAGACGCAGGTGCCGCGGATCGTCCATCGCGAGGAAGCTCATCGCGTACTCGGCGTTCTCGTTATAGGCGGTCGGGTCCAGCGACACGCCCCAACTGTTCGACAGTCGAAGATTGTCCCGAAAGGCGTCGGCGACATCGTCGTGACGCGACAGCGCCCAGAAGTCGCCCTCTGAGTTTCGGTACACGGGAGCTTCGGCCCTCAGCCGCGCATACGTCGGATACGGATCCTCATGAAAGGCGTAGTCGTACGGGTCGAACGGAACCCGTTGCTGCATACCCGAATCAGCGACTGTCATGCGTCGCGTCCCATCAGCAGTGCGGCGGCCGCGACGAGACGATCCGACGTCGCCTCGTAGCTGAGGTGCCCCATGCCCGCAGTCACCAGGCCGCCCGCGTACAGCATCTGGAGCGCGTCGACGAGCCCCCGTGGGTCGTCGACGTCGTCGCCGACTGCCGCCGCCAGTCGGTCGTGGATGAAGCCACCGATCCGGAGTCGCAGATGCTGCGACTCCGGATCGTCGGACAGAAGCGCGACCGTGACCGCGCCGCCGAGTTGCCCCTCCCCTGCGACGACCATCGACACTCCGCGCAGGACCTGCGCGACACGCTCGAACACCGGCGACGCCGGATCCGGTTCGGGGACGCCGACCGCGAGTCGACGCCAGAACACCTCCGCGACGAGGTGCCCCTTCGAGCTGAAGTACGTGTACGCCGTCGCCGGAGCCACCCCGGCCCGCTTCGCGACGTCGCGCACCGACAGCTTGTCGAATCCGTCCGCCAACACGATCTCGACCGCCGCATCGGTCATCCTCGCGATCTTCTCGGCCTGCTGTGGCGTGAGCCGTCGACGAGTGGATTCGGTTTCCAAGGAAGTGGACATGCGACCGACCGTACTCGCGAACCGAAATAAAGTCCAGACACCTGTCCAGAATAGAATCCGGTTGGTAGTCGGCGCAGATATGGAATACGTTTCAGTCGGGTCCGCTGTTACTCGATCTACTCCTGCCTGGACGGACCCAACCTGCCCCATCTTCTCCGGAGCCGCCACGTCGCGGCTCCCCCGACACTCCGAGGTGGCCGATGGACTTTCGACTCGAGGACGTCAACGCCGATGAGATCGCACGCCGGATCGGTGTGGTCGAGCCGCTCACCGACTCCGTCCGGGGCCTCATCGACGCAGTGATCCGCACCGACGTCGACGACGCGACGCTCGACGACGCGCGGCGACAGATCGACGACATCGTCGCGCGCCTGCGTACCGACCAGAAGCCGGGTGGATTCGGCGTGCCGTTCACTCGCGATCTCGTCGGCATGCCGTGGGGCAACGCAGCCATGGGCGTCCGCAACGCGATAGCGCCTCCCCTGCGGTCGGTCGGATCCGACGGCGTCGCGACCGCTGAGGTCGCGCTCGGCGCCGCATACGAGGGACCCGGCGGCCACGTGCACGGCGGCGTCTTGGCACTCCTCCTGGACCAACTCGTCGGGGAATGCGCGAGCAGCATCGATTCGGTCCCACATTTCACCGGCACCCTGACCGTGCGGTATCTCCGTCCGACCAGGCTCGGGACGATATCCCTGCGTGCCGAGATCACCGAATCGCAGGGCCGCAAGACATTCGTCCGAGCAGAGATCCGGGACGACGACGGACCGACTGCCACCTGCGAGGCGATCATGGTCCGCCCCAAGGAGTTCCCCGGACGCGATGGACTGATCGCCGCGATCGCCGAGTCTGCAGAACACGACTGACTCACGGTGGGTAGCGTCACAGGCATGTGCGAGGACCACGGGATCGAGCCGTTCTCTGCGGCCGAGGCGAGTGCCGTTCGTGAGCGTTGGGAGGGGCTCGGACTCCCCGGAATCATCGACGTCCACACGCACTTCATGCCGAGCCGCGTTCTGGACAAGGTGTGGGCGTACTTCGATTCGGCCGGACCGATGATCGGCCGCGAGTGGCCGATCACCTATCGCGCCGACGAGGAAGCGAGGGTCGAGAGGCTCCGCGACTTCGGCGTCCTCGCCTACTCGTCGATGCTCTACCCGCACAAGGCGGGGATGGCGCAATGGCTCAACTCGTGGGCCGCCGACTTCGCGGCCGGACACCCCGACTGCCTGCACACGTCGACCTTCTACCCCGAACCCGGAGCGGGCGACTACGTGCGAGGGGCGATCGACGCAGGGGCCCGGGTCTTCAAGTCGCATGTGCAGGTCGGCGAGTACTCACCGATCGATCCGCTGCTCGACGACGTCTGGGGTGCGATCGACGATGCGCAGACGCCGGTGGTCATTCACTGCGGCTCCGGTCCCGCCCCCGGTACCTTCACCGGACCCGAACCGATCGAGACCCTGATGTCCCGATTCCCGACGCTGCCGTTGATCGTCGCCCACATGGGGACCCCCGAGTACACCGAATTCCTCTCGCTCGCTGAGAGGTTCGAGAACGTCCGACTCGACACGACCATGTCGTTCACCGACTTCTCCGAGCAGGACGCCCCGTATCCCCGCGACCTGTTACCCCGCGTGGCCGACCTCGGTGACAAGATCCTGTTCGGCAGCGATTTTCCGAACATCCCGTACGGATACACGCACGCCGTCGACGCGGTGCTCCGCCTCAACCTCGGCGACGACTGGTCGCGCCGGGTCCTGCACGACAACGCGGCCCGCCTGTTCGAGATCGGATAACCGCGTATGCTCGTCGACACCACGCTCACCTGCCCACTCGGCGAGATGCCTGCACGCGCCGCCGCCGCTGAGGAGTCCGGGTACGACGGGGTGTGGACCTTCGAGGGCGCACACGACCCGTTCCTGCCGCTGCTCCTCGCCGCCGAGCACACCGAGACCCTCACTCTCGGCACGTCGATCGCCGTCGCGTTCGGGCGGAACCCATTGCTGTTGGCGACCATGGGCTGGGACCTCCAGGCGTATTCGCGCGGGCGGTTCGTGCTGGGGCTCGGCACCCAGATCAGGCCGCACATCGAACGACGCTATTCGATGCCGTGGAGTCATCCGGCCGACCGGATGCGCGACCTGGTGACCGCGGCCCGAGCCATCTGGGACAGTTGGCTCACCGGCGGACGCCTCGACCACCGCGGCGAGTTCTACACGCAGACGCTCATGCCGCCGCTGTTCCGACCGGAGGCAGGCGACGTCGACGGTTTCGGTCCCCCGCCGGTGTGGCTCGCCGGTGTCGGGCCGCGAATGACCCGAGTCGCAGGCGAAGTCGCCGACGGATTCCTGTCCCATCCGCTAGCCACTCCGGAGTTCCTGCGCAACACGACGCTCGTCGCGCTCGACGACGGCGCCGCCGGCCGCTCGCGTCCCGCCGTGCACCATTCGGCGATGGTGATCGTCGGACGCGACAACACCGAGCGTTCCGCCGCGCGGGCCGCGGTCCGGGCTCAGATCGGATTCTACGGTTCGACGCCCGCCTACCGCCGGGTCCTCGACTCGGTCGGTTTCGGCGATCTCCAACCGCGGCTCCGCGAACTCACCAGGGACGGCGACTGGCAGTCGATCGCCCGACTCGTGCCCGACGACCTTGTCGACGCCGTCGCAGTGACGGTGGACGATCCCGCCGATGGCGCGGCCGAGGTCCTGCGACGGTACGGATCGTCGGTCGATCGTCTCGGCTTCAACACCCCGTACCGCGCCGACCCCGAGTTGCTCGCCGACCTCGCTCGCGAAATCCGGCGAGTCGACGGCTAGAAGCGCTTCCCGCGACAGTCAGTTGCTACTCCGAGACGTGTACGACGGCCTTGCCCTTGATTCGACCGTTGGCGAGGTCGTCCAGTGCGGCAGGGAGTTGATCGAGTTCGTAGGTGTACGACACCGGCGGACGCATCCCCGCAGCGATCATCTCGGTGAGTTCGTCGTGCAGCAGCGCGGGAAGTCCGGGGTCCTTCTTGGTGATGTACTCGCCCCACGCCGCGCCGACGATTGAGATGTTCCGGAACAGGACACGGTTGAGTTTGACCGTCGGAATCCCACCGGCCGCGAAACCGATCACGACGTAGCGGCCGTCCGCGCCGACGGTGCGCAACGCCTCGTCGAAGACATCGCCGCCGACGGGGTCGATCAGCACGTCGACGCCGCCGTCCGACAGTTCGAGGACCTTGTCCTTCCATCCGTCGGTCAACTGCACGACCTCGTCGGCTCCGAGACCGCGCAGCATCTCCTCTTGGCCGGTGCGGTGCACCACGGCGATCACCTTGGCGCCCATGGCCTTCGCGACTAAGATCGACGCGACCCCCACGCCGCCGGCCGATCCGAGGACGGCGACGACTTCACCTGGGGCAGTCTGCGCGCGGACCTTCAACGCGAAAAGTGCCGTCTGGAAGTTGATGCCCATCGCCGCGCCCTCGTCGAACGACAATTCGGCGGGCATCGGCACGATCTGCGTCTCAGTCGCCGCGACCCGTTCACCGAACCCACCGGTGAGCGAAGTGACGAGGACACGATCGCCGACGGCGTATGCCCCACCGACTGGAACCTGCGCGAGAACACCGGCCACCTCGGTGCCCGGGATGTACGGGACCGGCGGACGGATCTGATACTTACCTTGGGACATGAGCAGATCGGGGAAGCACACGCCGCACGAACGGACGTCGACCAGGTACTGCCCGTCCTGCGCCTGGGGGGCCGGAACTTCTTGGAGTTCGAGTCCGTCGGGGCCGGTCTCGCTGACGATCATCTGAGCCTTCATGGCTTTCACCGTAGCTGTAACGCGCACCACCCGTACGATCGAGCCATGTCTTCGCCCACTGAATGCTCCACACTGCCCGCCGACCGCCGCAGGGTCGCCGACGAGACTCCGGGCTTCATGCCGTCCGATGAGGCCGACGCCTTGCACGAGGTCGCGAATCGTATTCTGTCCCAGTCTGATTCAGTAGGGATCGGAGTGGAGATCGGTACGTACTGCGGGAAGTCCACCGTTTACCTCGGCGACGCTGCGCAACGGCACGGCGCACTCATCGTGACCGTCGACCATCACCGTGGCTCCGAAGAGCACCAGCCGGGCTGGGAGTACCACGACACAGCCCTGGTCGACGAGCACGCGGGTCTCCTCGACACCGCGGCGCGATTCCGCCGCACCATGTTCGACGCGAAGCTCGAGGAGACCGTCCTCGGCCTGCTCGCTCCGTCGACGGCAGCTGCCCGCGTGTGGGGTCGGCCCGCAGACTTCGTGTTCATCGATGGCGGCCACTCGATGGAAGCCGCCCAGAACGATTACGACGGGTGGGCGCACTGGGTGCGTCCCGGCGGCGCGTTGCTCATCCACGACGTCTTCCCCGACCCGGCGGACGGCGGCCGGCCACCGTACGAGATCTACTGCCAGGCAATCGACTCCGGGCAGTTCACCGAAGCGCAAGCGCACGGCTCGTTACGCGTGCTGATCCGCGGCTAACTCACGACGCGGCTGGCGGCGACGTCTCGGAAGATCCCGCTTCCCGGCGTCGTCCGACTGATCGCATCAGCCGCGAGCACTACGGCGGCCGCGGTCCAACAACTTCGCTCCACGGGCCAGCGTTTTCCATCGGAGAAGACCAGTCCGGTCCAGTACGAGCCGTCGTCTTCGCGGAGATGCTGAATCGACTGTACGAGGTCGGCGGCCCGCCCGACCTCGCCGACGGCCTCCAACGCCATCGCGAGCTCGCATGTCTCCGCGCCCGTCACCCACGGATGGTCTTCGACGCAGCGTGCGCCGAGTCCTTCGACGACGAAGTCGGACCACCGCACAGCGAGCAGGTCGCGGCCTGCGTCGCCGCGTACCGCGCCGCCGAGCACCGGGTAGTACCAGTCCATCGAGTGGTCCGACGCAGGGTCGAGGACACTGCGGTCGACGACCCACCTTCCGAACAGCTCGCCGAGGCGCCGACTCGCAGACTCCCACGGCCGCCTCGACTCGTCGAGAATCTCGGCGATCCGTACCGCACAGTCCAATGCCGAGAAGATACTGGCGTTGCCGGTGATGAGCGCGTTCGGAAACATCTCGCCGCTCTCATGATCGGCGGCCCAGCGAAGTGCGCCGTCGTCGCGCGCGAACACCAGCGTCCGATCGATCGCAGCGCGCACTGTCGGCCACATGCGCCGCAGGAACGCCGCATCGTCGAACACCAGGAAGTGGTGCCATACCCCAACCGCGATATAGGCGCAGAAGTTGCTGTCGACGCCGGGATCGACGACACGTCCCGCCCGTAACTCGATGGGCCACGACCCGTCGGCCCGTTGGGTGCGCCGGGACCACTCGTAGGCAGCTTCGGCTTCGCGGCGTAATCCGCAGGCCGACAACGCCATCGCCGATTCGACGTGATCCCACGGATCGGTCTTGCCGCCGGGGAACCACGGCAAGGCGCCCGACGGTTCCTGCATTGCGGCGATCGAGCATCCCGTCGCCCGGACCTGGGCGGAGGTCAGCACATCGTCGATGTACGGGGCCGCCATGCCTATTCCGGTTTACGCAGGTAGATGGCGACCGATTTACCGACGAACGGATTGAGCAGTTGCTCGCCGACGCGCGTCACCCACGGTTTGCTCATCATGTCCCACACGAGCATCTTGTGGTAGCCCTTGACCAGTGGATTGTCGTCGTTCTCGACGCCGACGGCGCATTTGAGCCACCAGTACGGCGCGTGCAGCGCATGCGCATGGTCGGTCCCATGTACCTGCAGACCTGCGGCCTGTAGCTTCGCCGCCAGCTCGGAAGCCTTGTAGATACGGACGTGTCCGCCCTCGACCTCGTGGTATTCGTCCGACAGCGCCCAACAGATCTTCTCGGGCCAGAACCTCGGGACGGTGACCGCGGCCAGCCCCCCGGGTTTGAGGATGCGAGCCATCTCGGCGATCGCCGACTCGTCGTCGGGAATATGCTCGAGGATCTCCGACATTAGCACGACGTCAAATGACGCGTCCTCATAAGGCAGCCCGAGAGCGTCACCGACTCGTGCGTCGGCGTTCCCCGTCGCCGGGACCTCGCCCGCCGCGACCAGGGCCCCGAACATCTCGGAGACGTCGGCCATATCGGAGGCGCTCATGTCGAATGCGGTCACGTCGGCTCCGCGGCGCAGCATCTCGTACGAGTGCCGTCCCTGTCCGGCACCGATGTCGATGACCCGCACGCCCGGACCGACCTTGAGTCGATCGAAATCGACTGTCAGCATGGTGTTCCCTTTCGTCCACGGGTGGATTCGATCGCCGCGCGGTACCGCTCGACGGTGGCGGCGGCGACCGCCGACCAGCTGTACTTCGCCGACACGCGTTCACGGCCTCCCCGGCCGAGGCGATCGCGCAATCCGTCGTCGCCGAACAGTCGCAGGAACGCTTGTGCGAGCTGTCCGGCGTCGCCCGCATCGACCAGCACCGCGGCCTCCTCGTCCTCGCCGACTACCTCGGGAATCGCGCCAGCACGGGTCGCGACCAACGGCGTCCCACAGCTCATCGCCTCGACGGCGGGAAGGGAGAAGCCCTCGTACAGCGATGGGACGCACGCGATCTCGGCGCTCGCCAACAGCTCCGCGAGTTCCGCGTCTTCGATACCCGACACGACCGACACCCGGTCGGCGATCGACAGTTCGTCGATCAACGCGGCGGACGGACCGTTCGGGTCGAGTTTGGACACGAGCGTCAAGTGCACGGGCTGCTCGGCTGCGACTTTCGCCACCGCTTCCAATAGGTAGGACACTCCTTTGAGGGGTGCGTCAGCACTCGCGACGCACACTATGTGTCCCGGGTCGCGACCGCCGCGCGGTGCGAAGACCTCAGTGTCGACGCCGAGTGGGATGGTCGCCAGCGAGTCCTCGCTGACCCGGAATGCGCTACGGATGTCCTCTTCGCTGCTGCGCGAGACTGTCAACAACGACGGAATGCGGCGCGCGACGCGCCCCTGCATCGCGAGAAACGAATGCCACCGCCATGCGCTGACCTTCTTGATGCCGCGCGCCGCGCGCACGGCGAGGGCACGGTCGCGCGTTATCGGGTGATGGATGGTCGCGACCAGCGGGAAGCCCGCCCGTTTGACCGACAGGAGACCGTATCCGAGGCACTGATTGTCATGGACGACGTCGAACCCTCCGGTCGGGTCCCCCGCCGCTGCGCTCGCTCGACGACGCTCCTTCAACAGTCGCGCCACGCGGAGGCTGAACGTCAACGGCTCACCGAACGCCGCCGTCCACATCTGCGCGACCTCGACGACGTCGATCCAGTCTCGATACTCCTTGGGGCGCGGAGTCCGAAACGGGTCGGGCTCGCCGAACAAGTCGAGGCTCGGCACCTTCGTCAGGGTGACGCCCGCATCGAGCGCTGACTCGTCGAGGTCGGGGTACGGCTGGCCCGAGAAGATCTCCACGTCGTGCCCGAGCAGCGCGATCTCCCGTGCGAGGTGACGGACGTAGACGCCTTGGCCGCCGCAATGCGGCTTGCTGCGGTACGACAGTAGCGCGATCCGCAACCGCTCGTCGTCCGCGCTCACGCGCCCTCTCCCGCGGCCCGTTCGAGCTCGGCCAGCGAGACGAGTTTGATCCGCCGCCTGCCCACGGCCTTGCCCGCAGCCTTCTCGACGGCGTCGATCGCCTTCCATCCAGCACGATCCACGCGATTCGCTCCGCGCGAGGCCAAGAGCTCCTCGAGGCTGTCGGCGCTCACCGTCGGCGACGGCAGCTCACGGTTCGCGAAGTCGGCGAGCACCGCCTTCGCTGCTTCCTCGCCGCAATACCGATTGCGACCGATGCCGCCGGTCGGACCGCGCCTGATCCAGCCGGCCACGAACAGTCCGGGAATCCGCTCGCCGTCCGGGCGGTCGAGCACCCGCGCATCGTCGCTTGGCACAACTGCCCGCTGATCGTCGAACGGCAGACCGTCGACCGCTTGACCTCGGTACCCGACCGACCGCACCACGGCGCCCGCGTCGAGCTCGCCGGTCTCGTCAGTCGGTTCGATCGACGATCCGTCGACGTACCTGTTTCGCACGTACTGGATCTTCGCGACGCCGTCGTTGTCGCCGACGATCGCCGTCGGCGACGTCAGGAACTCGAACACGATCCGACGCTCCGCGTCGCCGACCGGCTTGTCGGCGAACTCGCGAGCCAATCGGATCTTGGTCCCCATCACCGAGTCGATCGAGTCGTCCGCTTCTGCGGCGGCGGCTTCGGCGGACAGGACCAACTCGTCCGGCATCACGACGTCGACGCCGTCGAGTTCGGTGAGAGACAGGAACTCACTGTTGGTGAAGGCTCCGTGCTCGATGCCGCGACGCGCCATGACGACCACCTCGCGCACTGCGGACTGACGCAGCGCGTCGAGCGCGTGATCGGCGATGTCCGTCCGTGCGAGCACATCGGGGTCGGTGACGAGGATGCGGGCGACATCGAGCGCGACGTTGCCGTTGCCGATGATGACGACGCGCTCCGACGACAGATCGAACGTGCGGTCCGCGTGGTCGGGATGGCCGTTGTACCAGGCGACGAAGTCGGTGGCGGCGATCGACCCGGGCAGATCTTCGCCGTCGATGCCGAGACGACGATCGTGCGCGGCCCCGCCCGCGTACAGCACAGCACCGAAGCGTTCGCGAAGCTCGTCCACGGTGATGTGGACCCCGACCTCGACGTTCAGGTGGTAGGTGAAATTGGCCTTCTTCTCCACCGCAGCGAAGGTCGACTCGACCCCCTTGGTCTTCGCGTGATCGGGTGCGACGCCTGCGCGCACCAGACCGTAGGGCGTGGGCAGCCGATCGAACATGTGCACCTTGACCTGGCGCTTCTTGACCAATTCCTCGGCCGCGTAGAAGGCGGCCGGCCCCGCGCCGACGATCGCGACGTCCAGTTCCTCGTCGTCGGGCAGCTTCGGCGCCTTGGGATGCTTCACCAGGCCCCCGTCGACGTCGTGGTCTTTGTAGTAGTCGGCGTTGATCTGCAGGTACGGCTCGTCGAACTCTTCGAGTTGATCATCGGGGACGATAGCGTCAACCGGGCACTCGTCGATGCACGCGCCGCAGTCGATGCACGTCTCCGGGTCGATGTAGAGCATCTCCGCTGTGAGGAATTCCGGCTCGTCCGGCGTCGGATGAATGCAGTTCACCGGACACACCGCCACGCATGACGCGTCGTTGCAGCACGGGCGGGTGATTATGTGCGCCATCTGGTCTTTTCCTCCAAGCCGAGAACCGGCGATCCGCAGGGGGAACGTGTTCTAATTTTGCCCTCCAGGATAGCGTAATGCGTCACACCGAAAGCAGGCGGACCCGCGTACAGATCGGGACTCCGGGTTGACGCCAGACGCCGACATCGTTAGAAGGCCCCCGACAGAATCAACTCCATCAGCTTGATCGGCGCATCGCACGCGTCGCCGCGGGCAGCACCGGACGGCTCGACCCACCAGGTGTACACACCACCGCTCGGAGCCTTGGAAGTGACGCCGCAGACGTCCGGCCGCTTCGGGTCGCGAGCAGTGAACGCCGCCTGGCTCCGCACCGTGACGTTCTCGGTGGTGTACCCGAGCCGCTTGGCGGTGTCCTTCTCGTGGTTGTACGACCCCCACTCGAACCAGTTGAACATCACCTCGACTGCGCTGGGCGCCATGACAGTCCACCGACAGTTGGCTCCGAAGAAGCTGGGATCGGCGATCTGCCCGCCGACCGCCTCTGCTATCTGATTCGCGGGGAGGATTTCACATTCGGCGAGGAGGTTCTCGAACTCGTCAGTGTCGACGTCTCCGGTGTCGGCTCCAACGTCTCGCCCCTCACGCACGGGGGCACCGTCGACGTCGCACGCGCCGACACCGATCACCGTGGCGATCGCAACAGCCGCCGCGACGCCTGCCCGCCGCATTCGGAAACCCGCCATCACGACGCCCCCTTCACGACCGTTTCGGTGAGACGTTTAGTCGCCGCACACGTCTCGTCGGTGGTCTTGGTCGACGTCCCGTCCGGCGATGCGGACTGCACCGAGATCTCGATGAAGTCGGCATCCCATGCGACGCCGATCTCGCAGATCGAACTGTGGTGGGCAATGAAGCCTGGCTGGCCATCGATCTCGTAGTCCTGCGTCGAATCGCGCGACAACTGCTCAGTTCCGCGTTCCCGCCCGATCGGCGACCCGCGGTACCAGTTGAACGAGACGGACGGCGCGCCGGCCGAACCACGCCGCCACTCGCAGGCCGACGGGTTGTTCACGATCTCGTCCAGTCCGGCGAGGCCGGTGAGACGGACCACGTCGTCGGCAGTGAGACCACCGCACCGCTCGAAGTCCGGACCGGTGCCCGTCTTAGGTTCCGGCGTGGAGTTCACCGCGTCGGACGTCCCGTCGCCGCCGCAGGCCGACAGCCCCAACGCAGCGACCGCAAGAACGACCATCGTCGCCCCGCGGAACCGGTCGAGTTCGCGGCGCTCGCGTTTGGTCGGCCGGCCCGCCCCTCGGTCACGGCGCGGAATCGACGCGATCACTTCTCGTGGCGGCGGCGGAGGGCTGTGATCTATGTAGTTCTGTGCGGCGACGGATGCGGAGACTCGTTTGCTGATCAGACCGGTCACTTCGACGATGCGTTCACGTGCGCCTTGGCGAACGCTCACGCGGTCGCCGATCGAGACGGTCGTCGAGGCCTTCACCGGGGCACCGTTGAGTCGGACGTGGCCGCCCCGACATGCGGCGCCCGCGGCAGAGCGGGTCTTCGTCAATCGGATCGCCCAGATCCAACTGTCGATGCGGGTCGCCATGGGCAGTCCCCTCTCGCAGAACGCAGTGATCGGTTCGCGTCCCAGAGTATCGGTCCGTGACGGTGGACACGGCGCGCCCACGATCGTTCGACCGACGGGTTTCAGGAGAACACTGCGGCCACCCGGCGCGAAGAGCCGGGCGGAATGGCGATGGCCGTTCCGCCCGGGCTCGTCTCAGAACGCCTCAGGCAGCGAGCGCCTTCGACTTAAGTACCTCGTACTCCTCCTGCGAGACGACGCCCGCATCGAGCAACGACTTCGCGGTCGCGATCTGGTGCGCAGGAGAGGTCTGACCCGCAGCATGTTGGATGTACTGCTCTTGCGACCGCGCCGCTGCGACGGCCGCCGCATGACTTCGTTCGGTCATGCCTTGACCGCGCGCGAGGATGTACACGAACGCCGTCAGGTACGGGAAGATCACCAATGCGACGATCCACACGACCTTCCATCCGGCACTCAACTTGTGGTCCCGGAACAAGTCGCTGAGGATCATGAACAACACGATCAGATATGCGATGAATGCGAAAATCACGAGGGTGTACCAGAGCACACCCCAGAACGAACTCCAGTCCACTTTCGTGCACCTTTCTTAAATGTCGGTAATGACCAAATATCGGCAATGCCACAGTATCCCGCACACCGTCGTCTCGACGCCGAACACGCACTCCACAGATGACCTGCGACGACGACCGGGTGACAGCGTCATTCGAACAATGGACAAAATACACATAAACGGGCAAATAGTTGCGTGCGAGATTAGGCTTTGCGGCTACGCGAAGTTCCCCCGGACAGTCTCGGCCGTCGAGTGCGACGATCCTGGAAAAGACCCTAAGGTCGGCACCACGTTTCAATGCGTCGCCGACGTCGACGGCACCGACGTCCGAGTCGACGTCACCACCACCAGCGAAGACATGGACGTCAAATACCAGACGGTCGACACCTTGTATGACATGGCCTTCGCGTCGAAGACGCTCGCACCGTCCGTTTCGCAACAACTCGGCCTCCAGGTGACCGTTAACTGTGGAAACGGCCTCAAGGCGCTGACTCCCGGATCGACGTACGAGTGCGCGGTGTCGAACGACGCCGGGCAGTCGGACACCCTGACGTACTTCGTCACCGAAGGCGGCGGCCAGGACCGCTGGGAGATCAACTGAGCGCCCTGTGACATTGACCTAAAGTCCCTGGTCGAGGTTCGACGCGACGACGAGGTTACGATACCGTAATCGTCGTCGTTGACCCCGAACCTTCCCAGGAGATGCCCGATTATGGCAGCTGTCATCCTCTACGGCACCGAGACCGGTACAGGCGAACTCGTCGCCGACGCCATCGCCGACGTGCTGGCCGCCGACCACGATCCGTCGATCTTCGACATGGCCGAGTACGCCGCCGAAGACCTGAACACCGACGACTTCCTCGTTGTGGTCTGCTCGACGTACGGCGAAGGCGAACTCCCGTCGAGCGCACTGCCCCTCGCGGACGAACTGGACGAAGACAAGCCGGATCTCGCGGGTCTGCGCTTCTCTGTGTTCGGACTCGGCGACACTGTCTACGACGACACATTCAACCGTGGCGGCGAGGTCATGGCCGAGAAGCTGACAGCGCTGGGTGCTGTCGAGGTAGGCGAGCACTACCGCCACGACGCGTCGAGCGCGGAGAAGCCCGCCAAGGCGGCCGAGGCCTGGGCCGAGCGACTCAAGCCGGTCATCGACCAATAGACCAGTCGGCGAGGGCCTGAATCGGGCGCCGAGGGGCCTGAAGCCTCCCCTGTTCACCGATCCGCGGGCACCGGCTCACGCTGGTCCCCGCGGATCGCTGCATGTTTGGCCAGCTTCACCACTGCCACCACCGAGAGCGCCAGGATCGCGGCCAAAAGGACCGTCGCGGACACCCCGACCTTCAGAGTCTCGCCAAGGAGCGCGACGCCTAGGACCATCGCGACCGTAGGCTCCATGACGTTCATCGCCGGAAACGACGTCTGCAGATCGCCAGCACCGAATGCACGTTGTTGTGCGACCACGGCGAGCAATACCACCGGGACCAGCAGGTACACCTCGAAGTGGACGAACACCGACAACGGAGCGTCGACCACCCGAAATGCCACGGCCTTGATGAGCAGCGACGACACCCCGAACAACGCGCCGGACGCCAGCCCGTACAGCAGCGACTTGTGGTGCCTATTGCTGCACCGCTCGGCGACCACGACAAGCGCGATCAGGCCCGCAACCACGGCTCCGACCGTGCATCCCATGATCACTACGTCAGGTCGACGGTCGGTCGAGACGGGGCGCGCGATCAGCAAGAAGGCGACGACGCACACCACGAGGGCTCCTCCCCACGCCCATTCGGACCGGCGGGGGTTCCGATGGTCGGCCCAGGCCTCCAACGGCAGAGCGAACAGCACCGCGAGGACGACGAGCGGTTGCACGAGGAGGATGGACCCGAGGCCCAGCGCCGATGCCTGGAGGAGGAAGCCGGAGAACGCGATCGAGGCACCGATCCACCATCCGGCAGCGATGGCTCCGCTCGCCGCAGACGACCGCTGCCGTAGCACGGTGCCTGCCGCGATCAACAACGCTGCGGCGATGGCCAACAGTGCGGGAACCCAGGTATGCATCCCGCCCAGACTATCGGGCAGCAACGGCTCACAATACGTTCGCGACCGCGTCGAGCGGATATGTCACATATGCGGATGAGAAGGTCCGTGACCACATCACCCGCGCTCCGCGTCTCCACAGTTTTGCGCACCTCCGCAGAATTGCGCGCCTCCACAGAATTGCGCGCCTCCACAGAATTGTCAGGGGTCGGATCTACCGTTGACTCATGTATCGCAGCGAACTGGAGCGCCTGATCACTCTGTCGTCGGCGGAGATCGACGCCGCCTGCCGCGGCGAGCGGCTACCGAGTCTCGTCACACGATGCGTCGACGAACACCTCGAGTTGGCCGAGTTGGCGGACGAGGCGGCCAGCTCCTGCGACATCGACGCCCACGCGTACTACACGCAAGAGGCGGCTGCTTGGCGCGCGACCGCACAGACGCTGCGGACAATGGCGACCGAGTCCCCGGTTCACCGTGCCGAAGGTGCGGCGTGAGCCGAACCCTGATCCTGCTCCGGCACGGCAAGAGCGACTATCCGCTCGGCGTCCCCGACCACGAGCGGCCGCTCAACGAGCGCGGTCGCCGTCAGGCTGCGCTCGCAGGCGACTGGATCCGTGACGACGGACTCCACGTCGACGCCGTCCTCTGCTCGACGGCCACCCGTACCCGCGCGACTCTGGAACGGACCGGGATCGACGCACCGACCGACTATCTCGCCGAGATCTACGGCGGGACGCCCGACGAACTGCTCGAACTGCTTCGGATTCATGCGCCGACAGGCGCCGAGACGATCTTGATGGTCGGGCATTTCCCTGGCATGCCCGAGACCGCACTGACACTCGACGCCGACGGGGCAATCGACC
Organism: Gordonia sp. (in: high G+C Gram-positive bacteria); assembly: GCF_052106715.1. Taxonomy (NCBI): domain Bacteria; kingdom Bacillati; phylum Actinomycetota; class Actinomycetes; order Mycobacteriales; family Gordoniaceae; genus Gordonia; species Gordonia sp. (in: high G+C Gram-positive bacteria). The sequence continues at coordinate 8,592 of NZ_JBQEDL010000012.1, read as the reverse complement.
GGTTCCCGACATCGGCGTACGCGGTGGTGAGGGTGGGCGTCGAGTGGAACCGGATCGGGCTCGATGTCGACCAGGACGCGAAGCTGGTCGCGCTCAGAATTCCCCGATAACGTCGGAGCGTGGCCTCCCTGACCACCGTCGCCCCCCGAGAGATCTCATTCACCTGCGCCGTTGCGTCGATCTGGCGCGCGAAGCTGCTGATGCGGGCGACGAGCCGTTCGGCTCACTACTCGTCGACGACCGCGGGCGCGTGGTGTTCGAGGACCGCAACCGCGTGTCCAGCGGTGACGCGACCCGGCATCCCGAGCTGGCGATCGTGATGTGGGCCGTCGAGAATCTGTCACCAGCACAGCGTGCGCGGTCGGTGACGTACACGTCCGGCGAGCACAGCTCGATGTGCTCGGCGGCCCATGCCTGGGTAGGGCTCGGCCGCATCGTCTACGCAGGCAGCACCGCGCAGCTGGGGCAATGGCGATCGGAGTGGAAGGTGCCTGCATCGGGCGACGTCGCAGGCGCGCGCGCCGCGATCTCGGCGGGCGCGGACCTCGAAGCCAGGGACCGTCTGGGACGCACGCCTCTCGTCGCCGCCACCACGAACCGCGACGCAGCGCTCGCGATTGCCCTTCTCGACGCGGGCGCCGATCCGACGATCGGCGATGCGGACGGCGTGACGCCGAGGCAGCACGCCGTCGCGCACGGGCAGACGGCTCTCGTCGCGGAGTTCGATCGCGCGCGGTGGCCGTCGCCCGCCGCGTCACACGTCGAGCAGTTCCAGTCGGACCGCCAGGAGTCGCACGGGACGTTCCAGGTCGAAGGCGTCGACGAGGCCGTCGACGACTGGGCCGATCACTGAGAAATCGATGCTCGGCTCTGCCATCTTCCGCATCTTGGTGCGAGTGTGGAACGTCGACGTCCGAACCGTGAGACCGACCCGGAACGGGATCCGGCCTTCGGCGACGACCTGCTCGAGTACCTCGTGAGTCAGCGTGGTCGCTGCGGCACGGACCTGTTCGCGATCGGTCAGGTCCTCGGGGTACGTCCGCGATCGTGAGTGCGACTTCGCGGTCCACGGTTCCATCGCGATCGTGTCGTCGCCTCCTCCGCGGCACAAGACGTACAGCCAGTTGCCCTGACTCGGCCCGAACAGTTCGATCAGCTCCTCGCGTGCGACTCCCTGCAGTCGTGCCACGGTATCGATCCCGTGGTCAGCGAGTCTCGTGGCCGTCTTCGGGCCGACGCTCCACAGGTCACGGCACGCTCGGGGCCCCATGAGGGCGTTCCAGTTCGCGTCGTCGAGTGCGAACACCCGATCGGACGGCGCTGCGTCGGCCGACCGCACGGCCGCCTTCGCGAGCCCAGCCGCCATCTTGGCACGCTGTTTGTTGTCGGAGACGCCGAGGCAGCACGGAAGACCGGTCGCATCCGAGACCGTCCGGCGGATCCGCTCCGCGAGCGCGACGATCTCGGTCCGGTCGTGGCTCGGCACACTGTCTCGAGCGTCGACACCGAGGTAGGCCTCGTCGAACCCCCATACCTCGACCGGGCGCCCCGACTCCCGAAGCACGTCCATCACGCGAGTCGACACCTGCGTGTAGTACTCCATGTCGAGCGGGAGGAACACCGCATCCGGGCACTTCTTCTTCGCTGCAGGCAACGGCAGCCCGGCGCGGGCACCCGCGGCACGCGCTTCGTACGACGCGCACGTGACGACCTGTCTGCCGCGCGACGGATCGCCGTCGCCGCCGACGATGACCGCGGCACCGACCAGCTCGGGTCGGCGCAGGCGTTCGGCAGAGACCTGGAACTGATCCAGGTCGATGTGCAGCAACCATCGGAATCTCGACGACGACCGTTCTCGGTCCGTGCGCTCGGCCACGATCTCCACTGTAAGAGGCCATAGGCACCTCATCTGACCGAACTGCACTGACGGGCACGCATCGATCGAACAACAAAGGTGTAACGCGGTTCGGCGCAGCGGCCGCCCATCCCGCATCGCCGCGCCGCCGTCCATGCATCGGGTGATCGGCAACCATGTGCTACACCCGGTGGGAAACCAGCGGGGCTCCCCTCCTTCTACATGCTGCCGGGAGCAGGTGGCGCCGAGGACGGCGTCTCCTGGTACCACAACGGCGGCACCCAGAACTTCTTCGCCGGTAAGCGGCTGAACGTCGCCCTGCCGATCGGCAGCAAGTTTTCTATGTGGACGGACTGGACGCCCCCGACCCGGTACTCGCCTCGTACGGCGGCTGCCCGCGTGCCAGCGATCGGCTCGGTATCCTCGCGAACACCGCGGTCGTCTCGCGCGGCGGCGGGAACACGGCCAACATGTGGGGGCCACCCGGCACCGCCCAGTGGCGACGCCACGATCCGATCGTCAATGCGGGCAGACTCCGCGGCACGGCGATCTATCTCTCGGCGGGCTCCGGTATTGCGGGCCCGGTGGACGGCAGCATCCTCCGCAACGGCGGCGGGTTCGTCGGAGGCAACGTGATCCCCCACCGATTCGTCCACCGCCGCGACGGCGTCCATACCTGGGCCTGTTCAACGCCGACCTCCGCGGCTCATGGCCGATGATCGCTGGGTCGATCGGCGCGTGACGGCATCGTTCGCCGTTCCGTCGGCGCAGGGGAGCCCTTACCGACTGACTGCCTCGGCTCGAGCACCGAGCGCCTGCGTCGCCGCGGCGAACTTGCCGACCATCGACTTCCCTAACAGGGCCTTCACGACCACCGAGAGCGCACCGTTGATCTCGAAGTGTGACTCGTACCGGGAGCGCCCGGCGTCGAGTTCGACGACTCGCTGTCGGCGAAGGCTCCTCACGAGCCCGAACGGCGCCGGCTTCATCCGATAGGTGAACCAGCGGTTCGCCTCGTCGACTTCGTCGATGAACTCGCGCTGGCGCATCGGCCCGCCCGGGCCGAGGTCGACCTTCATATCGATCGGAGCGCCCGGCGTGAACGCGGTCGAGCATTCCAGCTGGAAGGGATTCCATTCGCGGTATGCGTCGAAGTCGGTCAGCACTCGCCAAACAACGTCGGCGGGTACGTCGACCTCGATACTGTCGTCAGTCACAAAGCTCATGCCGCCACTTTAGAACACGTTCTAGAGGGTGGGCAGGCTCGACTCCGCTCGACCAGCGAGGCGGCGGGAGATCACGAGGAGGCCCCCACCTCGCGGTGGGGGCCTCCTCGTTCAGCGGATCAGCGGAAGTCGCCGCCGAAACCGTAGTCGTCCAGCGGGACGGCCGCACCACTCGGAGCACCGAACGGGCTGTCCGGGCTGTAGTAGGTGTCGTCGTACGTCGGCAGCGCGTACGCCGCGGCGCGCGCCTCCTCGGTCGGCTGAACCTGGATGTTGCGGTAGCGGTCGATGCCGGTACCGGCCGGGATCAGCTTACCGATGATCACGTTCTCCTTGAGGCCGACGAGCTTGTCGCTGCGGCTGTTGATCGCCGCATCGGTCAAGACACGCGTCGTCTCCTGGAACGATGCCGCCGACAGCCACGAGTCCGTAGCCAGCGACGCCTTCGTGATGCCCATGAGAACTGGACGGCCGGCAGCCGGCTCCCCGCCCTCGGAGACCACCGAACGGTTGGCGGCCTCGAACTCGGCGCGCTCGGTCAACGAACCCGGCAGGAACTCGGTCGCACCGGAGTCGATGATCGTCACGCGACGGAGCATCTGGCGGACGATCGTCTCCACATGCTTGTCGTGGATGGACACGCCCTGGCTGCGGTACACCTCCTGGACCTCGTTGACGAGGTGGATCTGCACCTGGCGCGGACCCATCACGCGAAGGACCTCGTGCGGATCGGCAGCGCCTTCCATGAGCTGCTGGCCGACCTCGACATGGTCACCGTCGGTCAACAGACGCTCGGTGCCGTCGTCGTGCTTGAAGACACGCATGCGCTGGCGCTTCGAGATCTTGTCGTAGACGACCTCGTCGCTGCCGTCGTCGGGGACGATCGTGATCTTGTAGAAACGATCGTCGTCCTCGATGGAGACGCGGCCGGACACCTCGGCGATCGGAGCCTTGCCCTTCGGCACGCGAGCCTCGAACAGCTCGGTGACACGCGGCAGACCACCGGTGATGTCGTCACCGACGCCACCCTGGTGGAAGGTACGCATCGTCAGCTGAGTACCGGGCTCACCGATCGACTGGGCGGCGATGATGCCGACTGCTTCGCCGATGTCGACGAGCTTTCCGGTCGCCATCGAACGGCCGTAGCAGTACGCACACACTCCGGTGCCGGTCGCGCAGGTGAGGACCGAACGGACCTTCACCTCGGTGACACCCGCCGCGAGGAGAGCCTCGATCGCCGGGTCGCCGAGGTCGTGGCCCTTCTCGATGACGACCTTGCCGTCGGCGTCGAGTGCGTCCACCGCCAGCGTACGAGCGTACGCAGAGGTCTCGACGTGCGCGTCACGGATGAGCGTGCCGTCAGCCTGCCGCTCCGCGAGCGGCACGTTGATGCCGCGCTCGGTGCCACAGTCCTCTTCGCGGACGATGACGTCCTGCGAGACGTCGACGAGACGACGAGTCAGGTATCCCGAGTCCGCGGTACGCAAAGCGGTGTCGGCAAGACCCTTACGAGCACCGTGCGTGTTGATGAAGTACTCGGCGACGGTCAGACCCTCACGGAACGACGACTTGATCGGACGCGGGATGAACTCACCCTTCGGGTTCGTCACCAGGCCCTTCATGCCCGACAGGTTGCGCACCTGCGTCATGTTGCCGGTGGCGCCCGACTTCGGGATCATCGTGATCGGGTTGTCGTCCGGGTAGTAGTCCTCCAGAGCCTGGCCGACCTCTTCGGTCGCCTGCTTCCAGATCTCGACCAGAGCGTCGCGCCGCTCCTCAGTGGTCAGACCACCGCGCTGGTACTTGCGCTCAAGCCCGTCGGCCCGCTCCTCGTAACGCTCCAGGATCTCGGCCTTGGCCGGCGGGACCAGAACGTCCGACATCGAGACCGTGACGCCCGAACGCGTCGCCCAGTAGAAGCCGACGTCCTTCATCTTGTCGACGGTCTGCGCGACGACGATCATCGGGTAGCGCTCGGCGAGATCATTGATGATCACGGCCTGACGCTTCTTCGGCATCTGCTCGTCGATGAACGGGTAGTCCGGCGGGAGCAGCTCGTTGAAGAGCACGCGGCCCAGGGTGGTCGTGGTCTCCCACGCCATGCCCTTGCGCCAGCCGTCGGAGAACAGTTGAGCTTCGAGTTCTGCGGGCGGACGCTGATCGGTCAGACGCACCTTGATCGACGCCTGGATGCTCAACGCACCGAGGTCGACGGCCATCTGAGCTTCGGCCGGGCTTGAGAACACGCCGCGCTCGACGTCGTCGCCGGTCTCCGGCTTGTACTCGCCCTTCTCCCCCGGCTTCTGGGTGGTCAGGTAGTACAGACCGGTCACCATGTCCAGACGAGGCATGGCGAGCGGGCGGCCCGACGCAGGCGACAGGATGTTGTTCGAGGACAGCATCAGGATGCGAGCCTCGGCCTGCGCCTCCGCCGACAGCGGCAGGTGCACGGCCATCTGGTCACCGTCGAAGTCGGCGTTGAACGCTTCACAGACGAGCGGGTGCAGCTGGATCGCCTTGCCCTCGACAAGCTGCGGCTCGAATGCCTGGATGCCCAGGCGGTGCAGCGTCGGCGCACGGTTCAGCAGAACCGGGTGCTCGGCGATGACCTCTTCGAGGACGTCCCACACGGCGGGGCGCTGACGCTCGACCATGCGCTTGGCCGACTTGATGTTCTGCGCCTGGTTCAGGTCGACCAGACGCTTCATCACGAACGGCTTGAACAGTTCGAGCGCCATCAGCTTCGGCAGACCGCACTGGTGCAGCTTGAGCTGGGGGCCGACGACGATGACGCTACGACCCGAGTAGTCGACTCGCTTGCCGAGGAGGTTCTGGCGGAAACGACCCTGCTTGCCCTTGAGCAGATCAGAGAGCGACTTAAGCGGACGGTTACCCGGTCCGGTGACCGGACGTCCGCGACGGCCGTTGTCGAACAGTGCGTCCACCGACTCCTGAAGCATGCGCTTCTCGTTGTTGACGATGATCTCGGGCGCGCCCAGATCGATCAGTCGCTTGAGTCGGTTGTTGCGGTTGATGACGCGGCGGTACAGGTCGTTCAGGTCGGACGTCGCGAAGCGACCACCATCGAGCTGAACCATCGGCCGGAGCTCCGGCGGGATCACCGGCACGGCCTCGAGGACCATGCCCTTCGGCTCGTTGCCCGAACGCTGGAACGCCGCGACAACCTTCAGTCGCTTCAGCGCACGCAGCTTCTTCTGGCCCTTGCCGCTGCGGATCGTCTCGCGCAGGTTCTCGGCCTCGGCGTCGATGTCGAAGGTCTCGAGGAGCTTCTTGATCGCCTCGGCGCCCATCGCACCGGTGAAGTACTCGCCGAACCGGTCCTCCAACTCGCGGTACAGCTTCTCGTCGATGATCAGCTCGCCCGGGGACAGCTTGGTGAACTTGTCCCAGATCTCGTCGAGAGCCTCGACCTCGCGGTTGGCGTGGTCACGCATGCGCTTGAGCTCGCGCTCACCGCCGTCGCGGACTTTGCGCTTCGCGTCGGCCTTGGCGCCCTCGGCCTCCAGCTCGGCCAGGTCGGCCTCGAGCTTGGTCTGGCGCTCGGCCAGTGCGGCTTCGAGATCGTCCATGATCGCCTTGCGCTCGACGCCGACCTCGGCCTCACGAGTCGAGAGCTCGGCGTGACGCAGCTCGTCGTCGACCGACGTGATCACGTAGGCAGCGAAGTAGATGATCTTCTCGAGATCCTTCGGCGCCAGGTCGAGCAGGTAGCCGAGACGGCTGGGCACGCCTTTGAAATACCAGATGTGCGTGACCGGTGCGGCCAGCTCGATGTGGCCCATGCGCTCACGACGCACCTTGGCCTTGGTCACCTCGACACCGCAGCGTTCACAGATGATGCCCTTGAAGCGGACTCGCTTGTATTTACCGCAGTAGCACTCCCAGTCCCGAGTCGGACCGAAGATCTTCTCGCAGAAGAGTCCGTCCTTCTCCGGCTTCAGGGTGCGGTAGTTGATGGTCTCCGGCTTCTTGACCTCACCGTACGACCAGGTGTGGATATCGTCGGCCGTCGCCAGACCGATCTTCAGTTCGTCGAAAAAGTTTACGTCGAGCAATCTATTGCCCTTCCTCAGAAAGCTAATCAGCTCTATAAGCGTCGAGGTCTAAGTCGTGTCGTCGGGGGCGGCTCCGTCCCGTGAACCGATGGTCAGACCAGCGGATTCACGGGGACGGAGTTCCCCATGCGTGGATCAGTTCGCGAGGTCGTCGACCGTGGCGTTCTCGTTACGCGAGAGGTTGATGCCCAGATTCGCGGCGGCCCGCTCGAGGTCTTCGTCGTCGCTGTCGGCCATCTCGATGGCTGCACCGTCGGACGACAGCACCTCAACGTTCAGACAGAGCGACTGAAGCTCCTTGAGCAAGACCTTGAACGACTCCGGGATACCCGGCTCCGGGATGTTCTCGCCCTTGACGATCGCCTCGTACACCTTCACGCGACCGACGACGTCGTCCGACTTGATGGTCAGAAGCTCCTGGAGCGTGTACGCGGCGCCATACGCCTGCATCGCCCAGCACTCCATCTCACCGAAGCGCTGTCCACCGAACTGCGCCTTACCACCGAGCGGCTGCTGCGTGATCATCGAGTACGGACCGGTCGACCGCGCGTGGATCTTGTCGTCGACCAAGTGGTGCAGCTTGATGATGTACATGTAGCCAACCGCGACCGGGTACGGGAACGGCTCGCCGGAGCGACCGTCGAACAGGGTCGCCTTGCCGTCCGCACCGACCATGACGTCGCCGTCACGGTTCGGCAGGGTCGAGCCGAGCAGACCCGCAAGCTCGTCGTCCTTCGCGCCGTCGAACACCGGAGTCGCGGTGTTCGTGTTCGGCTCGGCCGAGCGCATGTCGGCGGGCAGACGCTTGGCCCACTCCTCCTCGAGCTTCTCGGTGTCGATGTTCCAGCCAGCCTTGGCGACCCACCCGAGGTGCGTCTCCAGGATCTGACCGATGTTCATACGACGCGGAACACCGTGGGTGTTCAGGATGATGTCGACGGGTGTGCCGTCAGGCAGGAACGGCATGTCCTCCTGCGGGAGGATTCTGCCGATGACACCCTTGTTGCCGTGGCGGCCGGCCAGCTTGTCGCCGTCCTGGATCTTGCGCTTCTGCGCGACGTACACGCGGACCAACTCGTTGACGCCGGGGGCGAGATCGTCGTCGTCGTCACGGCTGAACACGCGGACGCCGATGACCTTGCCGGTCTCGCCGTGCGGAACCTTCAACGAGGTGTCGCGGACCTCGCGCGCCTTCTCACCGAAGATCGCGCGGAGCAGACGCTCCTCCGGGGTCAGCTCGGTCTCGCCCTTCGGCGTGACCTTGCCGACCAGCACGTCGCCGTCGCGGACCTCGGCGCCGATGCGCACGATGCCACGCTCGTCGAGGTCGGCGAGGACCTCATCAGAGACGTTCGGGATGTCACGAGTGATCTCCTCGGCACCGAGCTTGGTGTCGCGGGCATCGATCTCGTGCTCCTCGATGTGGATCGAGGTG
>NZ_JBQEDL010000011.1:0-117253 GCF_052106715.1 Gordonia sp. (in: high G+C Gram-positive bacteria) | reverse complement strand
AACGCCACTAAGATCCTCTCGCTGGTCGCCGGTGTGAGTGAGACCGCCGGCGGCGTACTCCTGATCCTCGGACTGTTCACGCCCATCGCAGGCGCGGCGGTCCTGTCCAGCATCCTTGTCGCGATGACCTACAAGGCGACTCTCGCGGGCGGCGTGTGGTTCTTCGCATCCGACGGTGAGGGACAGGGCATCGAATTCGAGGTGATGCTCGCGGCGGCAGCGGCGGCAGTGATCCTCACCGGCCCAGGCCTCTACGCGGCGGACCGACGGTGGGGGTGGGCGCGCCGTCCGGCGTGGGGCTCTGCCGGATGGCTGCTCGTCGGCATCGGCGTGGCCGTCGCGGTCTGGATCGTGTTCAACGGTGCGAACCCGCTCGTGACGAACTGACCGCCGCCGACTCCGATCGAGCCGACTGCCCGCCGCTCGATCAGCGGGGGCGGCGGAGCACCGTCTGACTGGCCAAGGCAGGTGATATGAGAAGCGGCTGCACCCATGTGAGGCGCAGCCGCCTCGCTATGTCGTGACCGGTCGGCGTCTAATCGACGACGCGGACCGCGCCCTTGTCGGCGGACGAGGCCAGTTTGGCGTAGGCGCGCAGCGCCTTGCTGACGGTGCGTTCCCGGCTGCGCGGAGCCCACGGGTGCTCAGAAGCCTCCATCTTGGCGCGACGCTCGGCGAGCGTCTCGTCGTCGACGAGCATCTTGAGCGTGCGGGAGGCGACGTCGATGAGGATCTCGTCGCCGTTCTCGACGAGGCCGATGTCGCCGCCGGCCGCGGCCTCGGGGGAGGCGTGACCGATCACGAGCCCCGAGGACCCACCGGAGAATCGTCCGTCGGTGACGAGCCCGCACTTGCGGCCCATACCGGTGCCCTTCATGAAAGCGGTCGGGTGCAGCATCTCCTGCATGCCCGGACCGCCCGCGGGGCCTTCGTAACGGATCACCAGGACTTCGCCTGCCTGGAGTTCCTTCGACAGGATGGCGTGGACCGCGTCCTCCTGACTCTCGACGACACGTGCCGGACCCTGGAAGTGCCAGAGTTCCTCGTCGACGCCGGCCGTCTTCAGGACGGCTCCGTCCTCCGCGAGGTTGCCGTGCAGGACGCACAGGCCGCCTTCGACGGTGTACGCATGCGCCTTGTCGCGGATGCAGCCGTCCGCGGCGTCGGTGTCCAATGACTCCCACCGATTCGACGTGGAGAACGGCTCGGTGGTGCGGACGCCGCCGGGCGCGGCGTGGAACAGCTCGAGCGCCTGATCGGTGGCCGTGCCGCTCCGGATGTCCCAGTCGGCGAGGAAGGCGTCCAGGGACGGAGCGTGCACGGGGTGCACGTTCGTGTTGAGTAGTCCCGCGCGGTTCAGCTCGCCGAGGATCGCCGGGATGCCACCCGCTCTGTGGACGTGCTCCATGTAGTACTTCGGCGAGTTCGGGGCGACCTTTGCCAGACACGGGACGCTTCGCGAAATGCGATCGATGTCCGTGAGGTCGAAGTCGATCTCGCCTTCTTGGGCTGCGGCCAGGATGTGCAGGACCGTGTTCGTCGAACCACCCATGGCAACGTCGAGGGCCATCGCGTTCTCGAACGCGTCGCGGGTCGCGACGTTGCGCGGCAGGACCGACTCGTCGTCGTCGTGGTAATAACGCTTGGCGATGTCGACGACCACCTGGCCCGCGCGGGTGAACAGGTCGCGACGGGCCACCTGGGTCGCCAGGGTGGAACCGTTGCCGGGCAGGGATAGTCCGAGCGCCTCAGTGAGGCAGTTCATCGAGTTCGCGGTGAACATGCCCGAACACGAGCCGCAGGTGGGGCACGCGGACTGCTCCACCTTGAGGAGTTCCTCCTCATTGACATTGCTGTCCGCGGACGCCGAGATCGCGTCGATCAGGTCGGTGCCCGGGTGGACGACGCCGTTGATGACGACCGAGGTCCCGGCCTCCATCGGTCCGCCGGAGACGAACACGGTCGGGACGTTCAGCCGCATCGCGGCGTTGAGCATCCCTGGGGTGATCTTGTCGCAGTTGGAGATGCAGACCAAGGCGTCCGCGGTGTGCGCGTTGACCATGTACTCGACGGAGTCGGCGATGATCTCGCGACTCGGCAGCGAGTACAGCATGCCGCCGTGACCCATCGCGATGCCGTCGTCGACGGCGATCGTGTTGAACTCTTTCGCCACGCCACCGGAGGCCTCCACCGCACGGGCGACGATCTCGCCGACATCCTTGAGGTGCACGTGACCGGGCACGAACTGGGTGTACGAGTTCGCGATGGCGACGATCGGCTTACCGAAATCGTCGTCTTTCATTCCGGTGGCACGCCACAGCGCGCGTGCGCCGGACGCTTCGCGGCCGACCGTGGTGGTGCGAGACCGAAGGGCTGGCATGGTGGAACCTCGCTCGAACGTTGTGATTTCCGATCAGGGCAGTGATCGGCTGCTGTGACGAGTTTACGCGCACCGTGGCGATATCAATCGTCGCAGGGTAGTGCGCCCGAAGGCCGCCCGATATTCCCGGAACGCTTGCGCGGACCGTCGATCGGGGCCCTCAGATTCCCAGCACAGTCTTTGCGATCGAGAAATAGATCAGCAGGCCGGTAGCGTCGCAGAACGTCGAGATGAACGGAGTGGAGAAGACAGCGGGGTCCACCCGGATGGTCTGGGCGATCAACGGCATGATGCCGCCGACGGTAGCGGCGACCGTGCACACCGAGACGATCGTCAAGCCGATCACCGTGCCGATCCCGGTGTCGTAGGCGAGTGACGCGACAACGAAGCCGACGAGCCCGAGGACCGCGCCCATCGTGATGCCGACACAGGCCTCCTTGCTCGCGACCCGAAGGACATCGCGCGGGCGGACTTCGTCGGTAGCGAGCGCGCGGGTCACCGTGGTCGCCGCCTGCGACCCGGTGTTGCCGCCGATACCGGTCAGCAGCGGGATGAACAGGGCGAGCGCCACCTTCTGCTCCAACGTGCCCTCGAAGACCTCGAGGACATTCACCGTGAGGATCGCCGAGATGGCCAGGACGAAGAGCCACACGGCGCGGACTCTGGTGATCGAGACGACCGACGACCGCAGGTACGGGGTTCGGAGCACCTCGTGGGCGCCGGCACGGGCCGCATCTTCATCGCGCGCGGCCGCCACCACCTCGGCGGCGTCGTCGAGGGTGAGCATGCCGATGAGCCGGTCCTCGTTGTCGACGACGGGCATCGCCGGGAGGCGGAGATCGACGCAGCGCCTGGCGGCAGACTCCGCGGATGTTGTTGCCTGCGTGAAGATGGGTGTGCGCCGATACGTCTCGACGGGGACCGTCGGGTCGTTGAGAAGAAGGTCGCGCAGGCTCACGACGCCGAGCAGTCGGCGCTGGTGGTCGACGACCGGGATCGTGTAAATGGTTTCGGCGTCGTGTCCGCGCTCGATGGTCCGTGCAAGGGCCTGCTCGACGGTGTCGTCGCCGTAGACGTGGACGAACTCCGGGCTCATCCGGCGCCCTACCGACTGCTTGCCGAAGCCGAGCACGACCGCGGTGGCCTCCCGCTCGTCGGCGGACAGGGTTCGGATCAGCCGCTTGGCCACGGTCGCTGGAAGTTCATCGAGCAACTCGGCTCGATCGTCTGGGTCGAGATTGTCGAACGCGTCGATGACCTCGGCGTCGCCGAGGGCTTCGATTAGTCGTGCCTGCGTCGACGACGACATGTCGTCGAACACGTGGACGGCCTCGTCCTTGGGGAGCAGCCGGAACGCGATGGTGCCGCGTTGGGTGTCGAGGTCGTCCAGGACGGACGCGGCTTCTTGTGGGGCCATCGCCGCCAGTTCATGCGCGGCCTCGGTGAGGCGGCCGTCGTCGATGAAGAGCTGGATGTCGCGGGTCGTGGTCGGCATGCGATGTACCTAATTCTGCTCGTGTGCACTCACGGGGGCGGGTCAGTCTGCGTCGGACTCGCGTTCGGCGACGATACGGGCTTCGCGCTCGGCCGCGAAGGGGTCGGGCAGACGTCCGCCGCTGGCCGCGGAGAGCTGAGGCACGTCGTCGAAGCCCACCGCGGGAAGTCGGATGTCGCGGCCGTCGACGGTCACTGCGCGCACCGAGCTCCAACGCGGAAAGCGCAGGCCCGCGACGTCGTCCCAGGACACCGACTGTGCGCCGAACGTGCCGACGGCCACGATGCCCTCGGAGTCGACGTGTGTGTGCAGACGGTGGATCCACCACGCGAGAGCGACCGGCACGACGGCCAGGAAGCCGAACCAGAGGGAGCCGCCCATCATGATCACGACGAGCAGCACGGAGACGAGTACCACTGCGTAGGCCAGGCGAGAGATCTTGAAGTCGAATACCGAGTCGGTCACAGGCTCGATTGTCCCATGCGTAATGTCTGCCGTCGTCAGAGGTGGATTCGCCGCAGTGATCGACCAGGTCGATTTGACTCAGTCGGATCGGAGGCCTACTTTGTTCCTCGTGATGGATCAGAAGATTCTCGTAGTAATCGGTCGGCGCGTCAACGCCTGATCGGTCACCTCGTAGACCCTTCTGAAACATCAACGACGCGCCCCTCGACCAGCACACGCTGTCGAGGGTTTTTTCTTGTCAGGACCAGGTGGCCACGGTCGTCGGGCCTGCGGGGACGTCAGAACATTTTTGCTGGCACTAGAGGATGAGGAACGTGCAGTGAGTACTCCAGCAGCACACGGAACCGGGGGCCGACCGCAATCGCCGTCGACCGAGTCGATGCGATCGGGCGACGCGGTAGTCGCACCCGAGCGGGTCACCGGCGCGCAGTCGGTGGTCCGGACCCTGGAAGAACTCGGCGTCGAGACCGTGTTCGGCATTCCCGGCGGCGCCGTCCTCCCCGTCTACGATCCGCTTCTGGACTCGACGAAGGTCCGGCACGTCCTGGTCCGTCACGAGCAGGGGGCGGGCCACGCCGCAACCGGTTACGCGCAGGTCGCAGGCAAGGCCGGCGTGATGATGGCGACGTCCGGTCCGGGCGCGACCAACCTCGTCACCCCGCTCGCCGATGCTCAGATGGACTCGGTTCCGGTCGTCGCGATCACCGGCCAGGTCGGTCGCGCGCTGATCGGCACCGACGGCTTCCAGGAAGCCGACATCTCCGGGATCACCATGCCGATCACCAAGCACAACTTCTTGGTGAGTACGGCCGTAGATATTCCGCGCATCATCGCCGAGGCCTTCTACATCGCCGAGAGCGGTCGCCCGGGCGCCGTCCTCGTCGACATCCCGAAGGACATCCTGCAGGCGCAGACCACGTTCTCCTGGCCTCCGCAGTTCGACCTTCCGGGATACCGTCCCGTCACGCGTCCGCACGGCAAGCAGATCCGCGAAGCGGCCCGCCTCATCCAGCAGGCCGCGCAACCGGTGCTGTACGTCGGCGGCGGCGTCATCAAGGCCGAGGCGTCGGCAGAACTGCTCGAGCTCGCCGAACTGACGGGCATCCCCGTCGTCACCACGCTGATGGCGCGCGGTGCATTCCCCGACAGCCATGAGCTGCATATGGGCATGCCGGGTATGCACGGAGCGGTCGGCGCCGTCGGCGCACTCCAACGCGCCGATCTGTTGATCACGCTCGGTGCCCGCTTCGACGACCGCGTCACCGGCCGTCTCGACTCGTTCGCGCCCGACGCGAAGGTCATCCATGCCGACGTCGATCCGGCGGAGATCGGCAAGAATCGAGACGTCGATGTGCCGATCGTCGGCGACGTGCGGGCGGTCATCGTCGATCTGATCGACGCGCTGCGCGCCGAGCACGCGACCGGTGGCGCAACGCCGGACCTGTCCGCGTGGTGGAAGTACCTCGGCGGACTGCGCGAGACGTACCCGCTGAGCTACGACGGGCAGTCCGACGGCTCGCTCTCGCCGGAGTTCGTCATCGAGGAGCTGGGCAAGGCCGCGGGCCCGGACGCGGTGTACGTTGCGGGCGTCGGTCAGCATCAGATGTGGGCCGCCCAGTTCATCAAGTACGAGAAGCCGCGTACGTGGCTCAACTCGGGCGGCCTCGGCACCATGGGCTACTCGATTCCGGCTGCGATGGGCGCCAAGGCCGCCGCTCCCGACACCGAGGTCTGGGCGGTCGACGGCGACGGCTGCTTCCAGATGACCAACCAGGAGTTGGCGACCTGCGCGATCGAGGGCATCCCGATCAAGGTCGCGCTGATCAACAACGGCAACCTCGGCATGGTCCGCCAGTGGCAGACCCTGTTCTACGAGAAGCGTTACTCGAGCACCGATCTGTCAACACACACTCGGATGATCCCGGACTTCGTCAAGCTCGGCGAGGCGCTCGGTTGCGTGGCGATCCGCGTCGACCGGGAAGAGGACGTCGCCCCGGCGATCGCGAAGGCTCGCGAGATCAACGATCGCCCCGTCCTCATCGACTTCATCGTCGGCAAGGACGCCCAGGTGTGGCCGATGGTCGCCGCGGGAACCGGCAACGACGAGATCATGGCCGCGCGTGACATCCGCCCGCTGTTCGACGACGACGAGGCGGCTTCGGATCCGGTCGACATCCACGACGCGATGGACCGAGAACAGGCCGCTACCGAAGGAAAGGATTCGCTGTGAGCACCACCCACACGCTGAGCGTTCTGGTCGAGGACCGGCCGGGTGTCCTCGCCCGCGTCTCCGGTCTGTTCTCGCGTCGCGGTTTCAACATCGAGTCGCTGGCCGTCGGCCCGACCGAACTCAAAGGGATCTCGCGGATGACCATCATGGTCACGGTCGAAGACTTCCCCCTCGAACAGGTGACGAAGCAACTCAACAAGTTGATCAACGTCATCAAGATCGTCGAGCAGGAACCGACGAACTCGGTGTCCCGCGAACTCATGATGATCAAGGTCCGCAGCGATGCGGCCAACCGAGGCGAGGTTATCGACGTGGTCAACCTCTTCCGCGCCAAGGTCATCGACGTGTCGCCGGAGTCCGTGACCATCGAGGCGACCGGCACGTCCGAGAAGCTCGAGGCGCTGCTGCGGATGCTGGATTCATACGGGATCCGGGAGATCGCCCAATCCGGCGGAGTGACCCTCGGCCGTGGACCCAAGAGCATGTCGGCCAACCGCTAGCGGGACAATAGAGAATTAGCCGTACCGGACCGCGATAAGCACAACACCTACACACCATTTGAAGGGAATTGCTGTGGCAATCGAACTTTTCTACGACGCCGACGCCGATCTGTCGATCATCCAGGGTCGCAAGGTCGCCGTCATCGGCTATGGCAGCCAGGGCCACGCCCACTCGCTGTCGCTGCGCGACTCGGGCGTCGACGTCGCCATCGGCCTGCGTGAGGGCTCGGCGTCGCGCGCCAAGGCGGAAGAGCAGGGCCTCAAGGTGATGACCGCTGCAGAGGCTTCGGCGTGGGCCGACGTCATCATGGTCCTCGCTCCCGATACCAGCCAGGCCAAGATTTTCACCGAGGAGATCGAGCCGAACCTGAAGGACGGCGACGCGCTGTTCTTCGGCCACGGACTCAACATCCATTTCGATCTGATCAAGCCGGCCGCGGACGTGACCGTCGCGATGGTCGCGCCGAAGGGCCCGGGCCACCTGGTCCGTCGTCAGTTCGTCGACGGCAAGGGTGTGCCCTGCCTGATCGCCGTGGAGCAGGATCCGAAGGGCGAGGGCCAGGCCCTGGCTCTCAGCTACGCCAGCGGAATCGGCGGCGGTCGCGCAGGCATCATCAAGACCACCTTCAAGGAAGAGACCGAGACCGACCTGTTCGGCGAGCAGGCCGTGCTCTGCGGCGGCACGGAGGAACTGGTCAAGACCGGTTTCGAGGTCATGGTTGAGGCCGGTTACGCGCCGGAGATGGCCTACTTCGAGGTGCTGCACGAGCTCAAGCTCATCGTCGACCTCATGTACGAAGGCGGCATCGCTCGAATGAACTACTCGGTGTCGGACACCGCTGAGTTCGGCGGCTACCTGTCGGGCCCGCGCGTCATCGACGCCGACACCAAGGAGCGCATGAAGGGGATCCTCACTGACATCCAGTCCGGTGAATTCACCCGTCGTCTGGTCGCGAACGTCGAGAACGGCAACACCGAACTCGAAGGTCTGCGCAAGGCGAACGCCGAGCACCCGATCGAGGTCACCGGCAAGAAGCTGCGCGATCTGATGAGCTGGGTCGACCGTCCCATCACTGAGACCGCATAGAGTCTGTCTGGCACGTCAGGCCCCGTCTCCTCCGCGCGGACGGGGTCTGACGCATTTCGGTGGGCCAGAGGGCCAGCCACACAGAGGGCCAGCCACACAGGGGGGCAGGAGCGACGAGCCACTCCTGTCGTCGGGGCCATCGGGAGCGACTCCGTTACGATTCTCGATGACTGACAGTCCGTTCGATGGAGAGAAACACCGATGACCGAGATCCGGCACCACGCCACCATGAAGGGTTCGCGCGAGGTCGCGTTCGACTATGTGAACGACTATCGGAACGTGCCTGAGTACATGTTCGGGGTGAGTGAGTTCCGTCCGATCACCGAACAGACCAGCGGTCTCGGGTCGCAGTTCGTGACTGTTCTGAGTGTTGGACCGAAGACGCTCGAGTCCACCGTCGAATGCACCGAGTGGGTCGAGAACGAGGTCATCACGATGAAGTCGATCAAAGGCTTCGGCGCGAATACCGAATGGCGTTTCGCCGACGGCGACGAGCCGGGCACGGTCGAGGTCGACGTCATGTTCGGCTACACGCTGCCGGGCGGCATCGGCGGGCGGGTGCTCGGCGGTCTCCTGCGTCAGTTCGTGACGCCGGCCGTCAAGCACTCCGAGTCGGTGATCGGCAAGCACCTCGCCGCCGAGCGCTGATCCTCTCGCGTCTCCGAGCACAACAACTCCCTGAAACCAGAAGAACGGCGGTCCACTCCGTGAGGAGCGGACCGCCGTTCTGCTCGTGCGGTGTGCGGACGAACTCTTACACCGGCTTGAATGCTCCGTAACCGAGCTTGTTCAGACGCGTCATGATCGCCTTGCTGCTCGTGCCGGTCTCCGGTCCGACGCATGACAGGAAGTAGTACGCGTTCACCATGCCGACGAGACGGTCGCCGACGACCACGGGGCTACCCGAGTCGCCTTCGACGACACACATCTGGCTGATGTGACGGTCGCCGATGGACGTCCAGTTGACGCCGCAGGTCTTACCCGTGGTGCGACCGGTCTTGCACAGAACGGTCGGGAACTGCGGTGCGCGAGTCTCGATCTTCCGGATGGTCACACCGTTGACGGAGCGCACGGCGCGAACCTTCGAGGTGTCCAGCTTGATGACAGCGATGTCGATGTCCGAGCCGCTGTAGACGAACGTTCCGATCTGGCCGCGCTGCTGGTAGCGCTCGGAGAGCACCCGCTGGCCCGGCTTACCGCAGTGGCCCGCGGTGACGGCGATCAACTCGCCCTTGTGCTTGCCCGCGGTCGGACGACCGACGGTGGTGACAGTGCACGCCGAAGCGGTGTTGCCTCCCTTGAGAACCAGGATCCCCGAGCCCCCGCCCAGCGGGACCTGACCCGCAGCATCGGCGTTGCCGACGCCGATACCGATAAGCGACGCCATCGCAGCCGTCATGACTGCGATGAGAATCGTCAGCTTCTTCATATTCACTCCACTCGCGTGTTGTCCTTCGGGCCCCGCGCCGTAGCGCAGACCTCCCCACATTAGTGCGCGATCATGGGTGGTCCCAGTCTCGAGCGTGATCGTTCGCAGGTCGTGATTCAATCGATACGACGCTCGCAATGTACCGCCGATGGGTGTCGGACGCCACATCGGCAGGTGGGTCGCTGGGGCCGACTCGCCGGAAGGCTCTAGAATTTGCACGTGTGAATCGTCGTCCGGCCCGGCCAGGCGGCGTCCGTCCCCGAGAATTCTGGAGAAACCTGTGACCGATGCTGGCCGCCCAGTCGTCCTGATCGCCGATAAGCTCGCGCCTTCGACCGTGGAAGCACTCGGCGGCGACGTCGACGTCCGCTGGGTCGACGGCCCGGACCGTCCGAAGCTTCTCGAAGCCGTCGTCGACGCAGACGCCATCCTGGTGCGCTCGGCGACGACCGTCGATGCCGAGGTCCTCGACGCAGGCAAGAAGCTGAAGATCATCGCCCGTGCGGGCGTCGGGCTCGACAACGTCGACGTCCCGGCGGCCACCGAACGCGGTGTCATGGTCGTCAACGCTCCGACCTCCAACATCCATTCGGCAGCCGAGCACGCCATCGCCCTGCTCATGTCGACCGCCTGTCAGATCCCGGCAGCCGATGCGACGCTGCGTGAGCACACGTGGAAGCGTTCGTCGTTCTCCGGCGTCGAAATCTTCGACAAGACCGTCGGCGTGATCGGCCTGGGCCGCATCGGTCAGCTCGTGGCCGCTCGTCTGGCCGCCTTCGAAGCGAAGATCGTCGCGTACGACCCCTACGTCTCGGCGGCCCGCGCAGCTCAGCTGGGCATCGAACTGCTGCCGCTCGACGAACTCCTCGAGCGCGCCGACCTCATCACCATCCACCTGCCCAAGACGAAGGAGACCGCGGGTCTCATCGGTGAGGAGCAGCTCAAGCTCGTCAAGAAGGACGCCATCATCATCAACGCCGCGCGCGGCGGTCTGATCGACGAGGCCGCGCTCGCCGCAGCGATCACCGAGGGGCGTCTGCGCGGCGCAGGTATGGACGTCTTCGGCTCCGAGCCGTGCACCGATTCGCCGCTGTTCGAGCTCCCGCAGGTCGTCGTCACGCCGCACTTGGGCGCGTCGACCGCAGAGGCGCAGGACCGGGCGGGCACGGACGTCGCCAAGAGCGTCAAGCTCGCGCTCGCCGGACACTTCGTTCCCGACGCCGTCAACATCACCGGTGGTCCGGTCGACGACGAGGTCGCACCGTGGCTCGAACTGTCCCGCAAACTCGGCGTCCTCGCGGGCGTCGTCGCGGGCGGTATGCCGACCAGCCTTACCGTGGAGGTGCGCGGCGAGTTGGCGTCCAGCCCGGTGGACGTGCTCGGTCTGTCGGCTGTCCGCGGCCTGTTCTCGGCGGTCGTCGACGAGCCGGTCACCTTTGTCAACGCCCCTGCCGTCGCTTCCGAACGTGGTGTGGCTCACGAGGTCGTCACCGAGTCCGAGAGCCCCAACCACCGCAGCCAGGTGGACGTGAAGGCCGTGTTCGGCGACGGCAGCGTCGTCAATGTCGCGGGCACTCTGACCGGACCGCGTCTGGTGGAGAAGATCGTCAACGTCAACGGCCGGAATCTCGACCTGCGTGCCGAGGGACGCAACCTCCTCGTCAGCTACGTCGACCAGCCGGGCACTCTTGGCCGGATCGGCTCGTTGCTCGGCGACGCAGGCATCGACATCGAGGCCGCAGCACTCGCGCAGGACGCGGACGGCGACGGCGCCACGATGCTGCTGCGCGTCGACCGCGAGGTCGGCGACGACGTGCTCGCGTCCATCGGCGACGCGGTCTCGGCGACCCTGATCAAGCAGGTGGATCTGGGATGACGGATTCTTCGCTCAGTTCACACGGGATGAAGCTCGCCGTCATCGGCGGCGACGGGATCGGCCCCGAGGTCACCGCAGAAGCGCTGAAGGTGCTGCGCAAGCTGCACCCGAACGTCGAGACCACCGAATACGACTTCGGTGCCCGCCGCTACCACGCGACCGGCGAACTCCTCACTGACGGCGATCTCCAGTCGCTGCGCGAGCACGACGCGATCCTGCTCGGCGCGATCGGGGACCCCTCGGTGCCGTCGGGTGTCCTGGAGCGAGGGTTTCTGCTGAAACTGCGGTTCGCGCTCGACCACCACGTGAACCTGCGCCCGTCGATTCTGTTTGACGGTGTCGCATCACCATTGGCCGGCGACCCGCGGATCGACTTCGTCGTCGTCCGGGAAGGCACCGAGGGGCCGTACACCGGCAACGGCGGCGCCATTCGTGTCGGCACGCCGAACGAAGTGGCCACCGAGGTCAGCGTCAACACCCGGTTCGGTATCGAACGCGTCGTCCGTGACGCCTTCGCACGTGCGCGCTCGCGGAGCAAGAAGCTGACTCTGGTCCACAAGACCAACGTCCTCACGTTCGCGGGCTCGATGTGGGCTCGCACCGTGGACGAGGTCGGCAAGGAGTTCCCGGAGGTCGCCACCGATTACCTGCACATCGATGCAGCCACCATCTTCATGGTCACCGATCCGGCCCGCTTCGACGTGATCGTCACCGACAACCTGTTCGGCGACATCATCACCGACCTGGCGGCCGCCGTCTCCGGAGGTATCGGCCTCGCCGCGTCGGGCAACATCGACGCCACCCGTGCTAACCCGTCGATGTTCGAGCCGGTGCACGGCAGTGCCCCCGACATCGCCGGGAAGGGTCTCGCCGACCCGACGGCCGCCATTTTGTCGGTCGCACTGCTGCTGCGTCACCTCGGCGACGACGAGAGCGCTGCCCGGGTGGAGGCCGCCGTGGCGGCCGACGTCGCATCGCGCGGCGAGTCGCGCGGCTCGACCTCCGAGGTCGGCGACCGCATCCTGGCGGCAGTCTGACGGACATGATCTGACAGAGAAGCAGGGGAGCAGGGGAGCGGTTCGTACCTCGTTGAGGGGTGCGGGCCGTTCTTCTTAGGACCGTCGGCCAGCCGGAGCTACTCGCCGGTTTGTCGGCCGCCGGACTCGGCTGCGTCCACCGGCGACTCGTGGAGCGGCGGGTCCTTCGGAACCAGTCCGATGGCGATCAGCGGGGCGATCGCGGCGATCCCGAACGCCGAGGGGTAGCCGGTCGCGTCGATGAGTCGACCGAACACCGCCGTGCCCGCGGCAGTGGCGACGTACTGCGCGGTGTTCTGCACGCCGAGGCTGCGACCGCTCCACGACGGTCCGGCGAACTCGGCGATCGCCGTGAACGCCAATCCGTTGTCGGCGACAGCGCTCACGGTCGCGACCACCATCACGACGACAGCGATCGGGCTGCCGATCCAGTCGGTCAGCGACAGCACCGCCGCCGAGACGCCTGCGGCCGCCGCGATCACACGGATCGGCTTCATCCGCGATCCGACGACGTCGGACGCACGGCCCGCCGCGATGCGTCCGATCGCACCGATGACCTGGGTGACCGTCACCAGAACACCTGCCGCGAGCGGAGACCACCGGTGTCCGACGATCAGCCAGGCTGGCACGAACGTCCACAACATGGACTGCGGGATCACCAGAAGCACGCTCACCGCGTGGACGCGCTGCAGAAAGCTCGCTCCCCGATACGGATTCGCTACGGGGGCGGAGTCTGCCGCTGTGCGCAGGGGAGGGTCGACGATGGCGACGGCGACCGCGATCAACCCGACAAGAGTGACGACGACCGGCACCGCGAACGCCGCCGTCAACCCCCACGTGTGCGCGAACACCGGCATGGTCAGCGCACAGACGCCGATGCCGAGCGGCTGCGCCATCTGTCGCACACCCATTGCGGTACCGCGCTGATTCGCCGGGAACCAACCGACGACGATGCGGCCGCTCGCGCCGTTCGCTGCGCCGGAGCCGAGTCCGCCGACCAACAGGGGGGCCGCGAGCGCAACGACACCGCCTCCGATGGCGGCGACAACCAGGGCAGCCATCGTTCCTGCGGCCGTCACCAGTAACGAAACCAATAGAACGCGGCGTTCGCCGAAGCGGTCGAGTGCGGCGCCCCATGCGATGATCGTCAACGTGAGGCCGATGGTCGGGATCGCGGCGAGGACGGACGCGTCCGACAGCGACATTCCTTGCCGGTGGAGCTCGGGAATGACGTACGCGACGCCGGACGTCGCGCAGGTCGTCGTCATGGCCGCGACGAGGGAGCTCACCAGCATCACCCAGCGGCGGTTCGTCGACATGTCCTGCGATGGGTCCGGCCGGCGCATCGAACACCTCCCATGTATTCCAAACTATGAGATTACTGTTTCATAGTGTAGAACACGATCGACGGTGCGATAGTCTTCGGGATATGAAACTCGGTCGAGTCGCAAGTCCGGACGGCGTCGCATTCGTCGCCATCGAAGGCCCCGAAGGCCAGGAGACGGCCCGGGAGATCGCGGAGCATCCCTTCGGTGACCCAACGTTCACCGGACGTGAATGGAAGCTCGCGGACACCCGCGTCCTTGCCCCGATCCTGGCGACCAAAATCATCGCTATCGGTAAGAACTATGCAGCTCACGCCGCTGAAATGGGTGGTGAGGCGCCCGCCGACCCGGTGATCTTCGCCAAGCCCAACACGTCGATCGTCGGCCCGGGTGTGCCGATCGTCCGCCCGCCGTCGTCGGAACGAGTCGACTACGAAGGCGAACTCGCCGTCGTGATCGGTCGGCCCTGCAAGGACGTGCCCGCGGCCAAGGCTAAGGATGTCATCCTCGGATACACCGTCGCCAACGACGTCACCGCGCGCGATCAGCAGGCGCACGACGGTCAATGGACGCGCGCCAAGGGATACGACACGTTCTGCCCGCTCGGCCCGTGGATCGTGACCGACTTCGACTCGACAGATGTCGCGGTCACCACCGAGTTGGATGGCGTGCGAAAGCAGTCGAGCCGCACGTCCCTGATGCTGCACTCTGTCGGAGACATCATCGAATGGGTCTCGCGCGTCATGACCCTGCTGCCAGGTGATGTGATCCTGACCGGTACGCCCGAGGGCGTCGGCCCGATGGTCGCGGGACAGTCGGTGTCCGTCTCGGTGGAGGGTATCGGGACGCTCGTCAACCCCGTGATCGACAAGTGAGCCGCCCAACTCGCGTCGCACCGACCGTCGTTCGGAACGGTGACGTCAGCCTCTCATGCACCGCGGTCGGTAGCGGCCCGCTCGTCGTCATGGTGATGGGGACCGGGAGTCCCGGCCGCGTCTGGCACGCGCACCAGCAGCCCGCGCTCGTGAAGGCCGGATTCCGTGTGGTCACGTTCGACAACCGCGGTATCGCACCGTCGAGCGAGTGCGCCAGTGGGTTCACCCTCGCCGACATGGTGACCGACACCGCGGCGGTGATCGAGCACTTCGGCGGGCCGGCGTTCGTCGTCGGAACGTCGATGGGCGCGCGCATCGCCCAGGAGTTGGCCCTGGTTCGGCCCGAACTCGTCCGTGCTGCGGCGATGCTCGGCACCTATGCTCGTCCGACGCCTCTCATCTCCGCGTACAACGAGGGTGAGAAGGCGCTGATCGACGCCGGGCAGCAACTGCCCGAGGCGTTCCATGCTGCGATCACCGCGCATATGAACCTCTCACCTGCGACGTTCGCCGACGACCGATCGGCGCGCGACTGGATCGACATCATCGGCTTCGGTGGACAAGCACAGTCGGCGGGCCTGCGGGCGCAACTCGATCTTCCCGAACGGGACCAGAACCGCTTGGCCGCGTATCGGGGAATCGCTCGCCCCTGCCTCGTCGTCGGATTCGCCGACGACCGCACTTTGCCGGTGTTCTTGGCCCGCGAAGTCGCGGACGCGATACCCGGGGCGCGGTACGAAGAGGTCGCCGATACTGGTCACTTCGGCTATCTGGAGCGGCCGGACGTCGTCAACGGATTGCTGATCGAGTTCTTAACGTCGGTCTAGTCTCGCGCTCGCACGGCGACGGCGGCCAACAAGGCTGCCGCAGTGGCTGCGTCCTCGAGAGTGATGACCAGCGGTCGTCCGTTGGTGCGGGTCACCAGGACAGCCGGACCGGAGCGGAGCACGATGCCCGTCCGGCCGCGCGAGAGTCGAACGCCGTAGCCGCCGAAGTCGCCGATCGCGCGGACATCGATCACCGACACGTCGTCAATGTCGTTCGCGGCGACGTGCCAGCGGGGGAGTCCGGCGATCGAGCGGACGGTGAGTCCTGAGGAGTCGATCCTGATGTGGAACGCGACGATCGTCGAGATCGCGACGAGGGTGACCGTAGCGATCGCCACCGCAGCCCAGAAGGAACCGGCCGACCCGCCGTTCATCCATGCGACGAGCAGAACGATCACGGAGAACGCGAGGGCGGCGCCGACGATCAGGAGGATGCCGCGGGCGGCGGTCTCGGTGTGCAGCCACACGGCGCGGCGACCGGGCGCGAGTCCCATAGGTTCTGCCTGGTGCCCCGGGTCGACGGGCGGATCGGAGGGCTGGACGTACCAGCCGATCGCGCCGACGACGAGCGCGGCGACGGCCGCGACGCCGATTGATGCCACGGGAGACGCGGTGTCGCCGTCGGTCTGCGCGACGAGGGTGCCCGCGAGGATCACCGCCATCGCGGTCGCCAGGGCCGCCGATGCCGTCGACAGCCAGCGAAACGTGCCACCGGGAGTGCCGTCGCGCAGCTGCCGGAAGTTGGTCGCAGAGATGCCGATAGCGACGAGGCCGGACACGACGGTGGCCACCACCATGGTCCACGGCGAGCCCCACCGGTCGGCCTCGCCCGAGGCGTTCCAGTGCACGGCGATCTCGTCGGGGAGGTCCGACATGCTCATCGCCTGAACGACCACGGCGATCAGAGTCACGACAACGGGCGTGAGGAACCCGACCGCGACATAGGTGAGTCGGCGGCGAGCGGTGATGTCAGTCGATGGCACGGATTGCCTCCTTGACGAGAGCGGACAGTGTCTCCGGGCTCAAGCCCGCAGAGATGGCTTTGGCGGCGAGGGCGGTGATGTCGTCGCTGACCGCCAACAGGGTGTCGGCAGCCGAGGTGAGAACCGCGCCTCGGCCCCGCCGGAGCTCGACGAGACCCTCGTCGCGCAGCTGCTGGTACGCGCGCAGAACGGTGTGGACGTTCACCTCGAGTGCGACCGCGAGTTCCCGGGCCGACGGCAGTCGGTCGCCTGCTCCTGAACGCCCGGCGGCCACGTCGGCGCGGACGCTGTCGGCGATCTGGGCGAAGATCGGCGCGTCACTCGTGGGGTCTATCTCGACTAGCACGCAATTAATCTAGTTCAACTAGAACAATCAAGTCAATGGTGTGCTGCCCTGCTCGACGCCACGCGGGTTCGATGACATAGGCTGACCTGCATGACCAGTGCTGACAACGTTCGCGTCCGCTTCTGTCCGTCTCCGACCGGAACTCCGCACGTCGGCCTCGTGCGGACTGCGTTGTTCAACTTCGCCCAGGCTCGTCACAACGGCGGGACCTTCGTGTTCCGCGTCGAGGACACCGACGCCGCGCGCGACAGTCAGGAGTCCTACGACGCCATCCTCGATGCGCTGCGCTGGCTCGGCCTGGAGTGGGACGAGGGGCCGGAGGTCGGCGGACAGTACGGGCCGTACCGGCAGTCCGAGCGCACGCAGATCTACCTGGACGTCGTCGCCCGACTGCTCGAGTCCGGTGAGGCGTACGAGGCGTTCTCGACACCTGAGGAGGTCGAGGAGCGGCACAAGGCCGCCGGTCGCGACCCGAAGCTCGGTTACGACAACTTCGACCGCGACCTCACCGAGGAGAAGCGCGCCGCCTACCGTGCGGAGGGGCGTAATGCGGTGGTGCGTCTGCGGATGCCGGACGAGGACATCACCTGGGACGACATGGTGCGCGGCACCACGACCATCAAGGCTGGTACGGTTCCAGACTTCGCGCTCACGCGCGGCAACGGCAAGCCGCTGTACACGCTGGTCAATCCGGTCGACGACGCGATGATGAAGATCACGCACGTGCTGCGCGGCGAGGACCTCCTGTCGTCGACGCCGCGGCAACTCGCGTTGTACGGCGCGTTGATCCGTATCGGTGTCGCCGAGGCGGTACCGGAGTTCGCGCATCTTCCGTTCGTGATGGGGGAGGGAAACAAGAAGCTCTCCAAGCGTGATCCGCAGTCGAGCCTGTTTCACCACCGGGATCGTGGTTTCATTCCCGAGGGGCTTCTCAACTACCTGGCTCTGCTCGGGTGGGGCTTCTCGGGAGACGAGGACGTCTTCACCCTCGACGAGATGGTCGCGGCGTTCGATGTCCGCAACGTGAACTCTAACCCCGCGCGTTTCGACCAGAAGAAGGCCGACGCCATCAATGCGGAGCATCTGCGCCGTCTGGAGCCCGCCGACTTCGCCGCTCGACTCCGCGCCTTCCTCGTGGCCGGTGGTGAACTCGTCGAACCCGTCGACGACGCGCAGTTCGTGGTGGTCGCCGATCTCGTGCAGACGCGCATCCAGGTGCTCGGCGACGCGTGGGCGCTGATCAAGTTCTTGTACGTCGACGATGCCGATTTCACCTTCGACGAGAAGTCGGCCGCAAAGAACCTCGGCGCGGATGCAGTACCCGTGCTCGACGCTGCGATCGCCGCGTGTGAGGCGTTGGCGGAATGGGAGACGCCTCGGTTGCAGGAGGCTCTCAAGTCGGCGCTGGTCGAGGGATTGGATCTCAAGCCGCGCAAGGCGTTCGGCCCGATCCGCGTGGGCGTGACTGGCGCGGCCGTCAGTCCGCCGCTCTACGAGTCGATGGAACTCCTCGGTCGGGACAAGAGTATCGCCCGTCTCCGAGCCGCTCGCGAGGTTGCACAGAATCAGCCCTGACCAGACGATTTGCGCTCAGGGGTGGGGTTATTGGTAATGTACTCCCCGGCCAGGAAAGCGCCGGTTCACTGATGGTGGCCGATACATTCCGGGTCAAATCCCTTGGGGTATGGTGTAATTGGCAACACAGCGGTTTCTGGTACCGCCATTCTAGGTTCGAGTCCTGGTACCCCAGCGAAGTTCGCGGAGCGATTTGTGAGCTTTACAATTGAAGAGTTGTTCTAGGGCCCCGTCGTCTAGCGGCCTAGGACGCCGCCCTCTCAAGGCGGTAGCGCGGGTTCGAATCCCGTCGGGGCTACTCGGAGAAGACCCTCACCATCCGGTGAGGGTCTTCTTCTTTGTTTCGCTGGTCGAGCGGAGTCGAGACGACAACGCTGTAGTTTGCTGCCACATACTGGCAGCAAACTACAGCGTTGATTTCTCTGACGCCTATTCGGCCGCTCGCGCCTGCTCGTAGTACTGGGCCGTCGAGCCGGCCAATGGCATCTCGGGGAGTCCGAGTCTGCGGTGGTCCCACGACCGGACACGGTCGGCGACGACGCGGACTGCGACGCGCTTGTGCATCATGGCTTCGACGGCGGGCCGCAGGTCGTCGGTGTACGGCCCGTTGTAGCGCTCCCACACCCCGATTCCGACTCGCAGGCAGGTCCCGGGGTCGTCATAGATCTCGGCGTGGCCGGTGATGCTGACGCCGCGGAGTACGTCGTAGGTGAGACCGTCCTCGATCGACACCGTGACACGGGGGTCACGCCGCAGATTGACGGCCTTCTGCGACTTGGCCTTGGTCTCGATCCAGATCTCGCCGTCGATCACCGCGTACCACATGGCGACGAGGTGGATGTCGTCCTTGCCGAACGTAGCCAACGTCGCCGTGCGGCGCTCGGTGATGAACGCCTCGATCTCGTCGTCGGACATGACGATCTCGCTGCGTCGGTTGGTTCCCATGGGTGAGAACGTAACTCACAAGCGGGCGCTGATGTCCGATGCTGCCGCGATCAGTTCCATTCCGTACCGTTCGCCGGGCTTGCGGCCCAACCGGCCGATCGGGCCGGAGATCGACACGGCGGCGATCACGTCACCCGCGTGATCGTAGACCGGTGCCGACGCACTGGCGACGCCGTCGACGCGTTCGGACACGCTGTGCGCCCAGCCGCGACGCCGGATGTCGGCGAGAGTGCGGTCGGTGTAGGCGGCGTCGAGCAGGAGCATCGCCCGCGTGTCCGGGGCCGCCCATGCGGCGAGGACCTTGGCCGCCGATCCCGCGGCCATGGTGAGCCGAGTTCCGACGGGGACGGTATCGCGGAGGCCGGTCGGCGGCTCCGAAGCGGCGATGCACACCCGGACCGCGCCTTCGCGGCGATACACTTGTACGGACTCGCCGGTGGACTCCTGCAGCCCGGGAAGAACCAGTAGCGCGGCCTCACGCAGGTGGTCGTGCGCATTCGCGGCGAGCCGAGCGAGCGCCGGACCGGGAACCCACCGTCCGGAGTCGTCTCGGGCGAGGAGTTCGTGGACTTCCAGTCCTACGGCGAGGCGGTGCGCGGTGGCGCGCGGCAGTCCGGTGGCCTCGCACAACTCGTTGAGGTTGCGTGGTGCAGCCGCGACGGTGTGCAAGACCGCCACGGATTTGTCGAGCACGCCGATTCCGCTATCCTTTCCCATAGGACGATACTAGCTGTCCAAATAATGAGATCAAGCATCGACGGGCGCCCCGTCGGAGGAAAGAACCGAGTGGCTCATGAGTGAGAAGAACGCGAAGCCGCGCACGCTGGCCGAGAAGGTGTGGGACGACCACGTCGTGGTCCCCGGTGACGTGGACGCGAGCGGCAATGCGAATCCCGACCTGATCTACATCGACCTGCACCTCGTGCACGAGGTGACCAGCCCGCAGGCCTTCGACGGCCTCCGCGTCGCAGGCCGCAAGCTCCGTCGCCCGGATCTGACCATCGCCACCGAAGACCACAACGTCCCGACCGTGGACATCTTCAGCCCGATCGCCGACCAGGTGTCCGCACTGCAGGTCGAGACCCTGCGACGCAACTGTGAGGAGTTCGGCGTCCGACTGCACCCCATGGGCGACGCCGAACAGGGGATCGTGCACGTCGTCGGACCTCAGCTCGGCCTGACTCAACCGGGTATGACGGTGGTCTGCGGCGACAGCCACACGTCGACGCACGGCGCGTTCGGAGCCCTCGCCATGGGCATCGGAACCTCCGAGGTCGAACACGTGATGGCGACGCAGACCCTGTCACTGCGGCCGTTCAAGACGATGGCCATCACCGTCGACGGTGAACTGCCCGAAGGCGTCACGAGCAAGGACCTGATCCTCGCGGTGATCGCCGAGATCGGAACCGGCGGCGGCCAGGGCCACGTCCTGGAGTACCGCGGCTCGGCCATCGAGAAGCTGTCGATGGAAGCCCGCATGACGATCTGCAACATGTCGATCGAGGCGGGCGCGCGGGCAGGCATGATCGCCCCCGACGCGACGACGTACGAGTTCCTCAAGGGCCGCCCGAACGCGCCGCAGGGCGACGACTGGGACGCGGCCGTCGAGTACTGGGACAGCCTCCGAACTGACGAGCGTGCCGCGTTCGACCGTGAGGTCCACATCGACGCATCCCAGCTGACCCCGTTCGTCACCTGGGGCACTAACCCGGGACAGGGCCTGCCCTTGGGTGCGAGAGTCCCCGATCCCGCCGACATCGTCGACGAGAACGAGTCGTCGGCGGCTGCCCGAGCGATCGAGTACATGGGCCTGACCCCGGGGACGCCGCTGCGCGACGTCGCGGTCGACACCGTCTTCGTTGGGTCGTGCACCAACGGTCGCATCGAAGACCTGCGAGCTGTCGCCGAGATCCTGACCGGTCGCAAGGTGGCCGACGGTATGCGCATGCTGATCGTTCCCGGATCGATGAAAGTGCGCGCCCAGGCCGAAGAGGAGGGGCTCGGCGAGATCTTCACCGAAGCCGGAGCCGATTGGCGGATGGCGGGCTGCTCGATGTGCCTGGGCATGAACCCCGACCAGCTGTCGCCGGGGGAGCGGTGTGCGTCGACGTCGAACCGCAATTTCGAAGGGCGCCAAGGCAAGGGCGGCCGTACCCACCTCGTTTCGCCTGCCGTCGCGGCGGCCACCGCTGTCCGCGGTCGGCTCGCTGCTCCCGCGGACCTGGTCTGACTCCGACGAGCTGAGAAAGTAGAACTGACATGGAAGCCTTCACCACGCACACCGGCATCGGAGTTCCGTTGCAGCGCAGCAACGTCGACACAGACCAGATCATTCCCGCCGTGTACTTGAAGCGAGTCACCCGTACCGGCTTCGAAGACGGCCTGTTCGCGAGCTGGCGTACCGACCCCGATTTCATTCTCAACAACGAACCCTGGTCCAAGGGATCGGTCCTGGTGGCCGGTTCGGACTTCGGCACCGGCTCCTCTCGCGAGCACGCAGTCTGGGCGCTTATGGACTTCGGGTTCCGCGTCGTCATCTCGTCGCGGTTCGCCGACATCTTCCGCGGCAACTCGGGCAAGGCTGGACTACTTGCCGCACAAGCAGATCAATCGGATGTCGAACTGTTGTGGAAGCGACTCGAGGCCGAGCCCGGCCTGGAGATCACCGTCAGCCTCGAGGAGATGACGGCCACCGCAGGCGACCTCGTCGTACCGATCCAAGTGGACGACTACACCCGGTGGCGTCTGATGGAAGGCCTCGACGACATCGGCCTCACGTTGCGCGAGGTGGACCATATCGGGGCGTACGAGCAGCGGCGCCCGCCGTTCAAGCCGGTGACCCTCTGACGAGTGATCGGCCGCAGCGGACCCTGTCGCGACGCCGAATCCGGTGTCGCG
Organism: Gordonia sp. (in: high G+C Gram-positive bacteria); assembly: GCF_052106715.1. NCBI lineage: Bacteria > Bacillati > Actinomycetota > Actinomycetes > Mycobacteriales > Gordoniaceae > Gordonia > Gordonia sp. (in: high G+C Gram-positive bacteria). Next base: position 94,980 of record NZ_JBQEDL010000011.1, on the reverse strand, counting down.
GCGTGGGTTCGGTGCCGACTGACTGACGGTCTTTTCGGTGAGTCTCTGTGATATACAACATGATTTCCTCTACCGTGTGAAATAGCTGGCGAGCCGAGTCGGCGTGATCCGCGGAGGTTTGAATGAACAAGGCAGAACTCGTCGAGGAATTGGCCAAGAGCCTCGACGCCGATCGAAAGACTGCGAATACGGCCGTTGAGCACATGATCGACACCATTGTGCGCGCCGTCCACAAAGGCGAGAGCGTGACGATCACCGGGTTCGGAGTCTTCGAGAAACGGGCTCGCGCGGCTCGCGTGGCCCGAAACCCGCGCACCGGTGAGACCGTGAAGGTCGCGGCGACGCAGGTCCCGTCGTTCCGGCCGGGAGCCCAGTTCAAGGCGATCGTCGCCGGGCAGCAGAAGCTGGCGGCCGGCCAGCCTGCCGTGAAGCGTGCCGCTCCCGACGCCGCACCGGCTAAGAAGACCGCAGCGAAGAAGGCTCCCGCGAAGAAGGCAGCAGCCAAGAAGGCTGCGACCCAGAAGGCTGCGACCCAGAAGGCTGCGGCAAAGGCGGCACCGGCTACGAAGACTGCAGCGAAGAAGACTGCAGCCACGAAGGCCGAGGCTACGAAGGCTGCTGCTACGAAGGCTGCTGGGACGAAGGCTGCTGGGACGAAGGCTGCTGGGACGAAGACTGCTGGGACGAAGACTGCGACCAAGAAGGCTTCGGCTAAGAAGACGCCTGCACCCAAGACTGCGGCCCCGAAGGCCACGGCCAAGAAGTCTGATGCGGGAAAATCGGCTTCGAAGAAGTCATCGGGCAAGAAATCATCCGCTAAGAAGAAGTGAGCCCGAGCATCGTCAGTCCGCGAACGGGCCGGGGATGTGATCGACGGCGATCAGGGTGTCGCCGCGCAGGGTCAGCACGCACACGCTGCCCTTCCGGTTACGGGAGGCCGGCAGCGTGACGTCGTCTCGCTTTGCCCAACGGGACAGGACAGGCGGAATCACCTTCCCCTGACTGCAGACCGCATGCACGGGACCGTTGTGGTCGGCAAGTGCTAGCAGTCGCTCGAACGACGCATCGGGGTGTGCGGAATGCGCTTCCTCGGTGAGTGCCGGCTCCACTTCGATCACTTCGCGAAGGGCCTCCGACAGTGGAGTCAGGGTCTGGACGCAGCGCAGGCGATCGGCAGCGTGCAGACGATGTGCCCCGAACAGCCCGAGGACGTCGGCCAGTGCGGCGGCCTGGCGTCGCCCTTCGCGGTCCAGGGGACGGTCGCGGTCGTCACCGCGGAACATCGCCCGTCGCCCGGCCTTCGCGTGCCGCACCAGCAGCATCGTATGCAGTTCGTCGACGGGATTGGATGCGAAGGTACGCAACACCTTTCGGTCTGCGGCATAGCTCACCTTCCCGATCGCGTCGTCGACCGATCGCCATCGCAGCATGTCGCACTCGTGATTGGCGACGAATTCGCCGCCGGTCGCGGCCACCGACCAGTAGGCGACCTTCTTGAGCGCACCCGAACCGAGCCGGTACTCGACGGTGATCAGCCGCTGGCCCATCCGGACCTCGTAGCCGGTCTCCTCCACGAGCTCTCGCGCCGCCGTTGCGACGAGGAGTTCACCCGGCTCCGCTTTGCCTTTCGGCAGCGACCAGTCGTCGTACCGTGGACGGTGTACCAGGGCCACTTCGACTCCTGTGGCCGAACGCCGCCAGAGCACACCGCCCCCGGCCAACACCACCTTCTGTGAGGACGAACTCATCGGGCGTTTCCTTCACCTGCCGTCGTGGGGTTCCAAGTGGTGACGGGAGCGGCGCGCCATCCGCCGTTGGTGGTCACGGACCTCTTCGCCCGCAGCTGGACGCGCCTCCCAGTTGCCTTCGGACCGCAGTTCCCAACAGCGGGTGCGCGGGTCCATCGCCGAGTCGAAGATATCCTGAAGATCGGCCACCAGGCGGTTGTCACGTACCTGCACCATCACCTCGACACGACGGTCCAGGTTGCGGTGCATCATGTCCGCGCTGCCGATCCAGTACTCGTCCTGCGCCCCGAAGTGGAGGATGCGCGAATGCTCCAGGAACTGGCCGAGAATCGACCGGACGACGATGGTCTCGCTGAGTCCGTCGATACCGGGTTTGAGCGCGCAGATCCCGCGGACCACGACGTCGACGGGAACCCCGGCGCGCGATGCGCGGTACAGGGCGTCGATCACCTGCTCGTCGACCAGTGCGTTGGCCTTGAGCTGGATGCGTGCTCGCGCGTCGCCGTTCTCGAAGGCACTGATCTCGCCGTCGATCCGCTCTATGATGCCCTTGCGGATGCCCGCTGGTGCGACGAGCAGGTTGCGGTACTCCTGCTTTCGTGAGTACCCGGTCAACGTGTTGAACAGGTCCGTCAGGTCGGCGCCGATCTCCGGGGCCGCGGTGAACAGGCCGACGTCCTCGTACAGGCGAGCCGTCTTCGGGTTGTAGTTGCCGGTGCCGATGTGGCAGTAGCGGCGGATCGTCGATCCCTCGCGACGCACCACCAGACACGTCTTGCAGTGCGTCTTCAGACCGACCAGACCGTAGACGACGTGGACGCCAGCCTGCTCCAGCTTGCGTGCCCACTTGATGTTCGCCTGTTCGTCGAATCGCGCCTTCAGTTCGACGAGGGCGACCACCTGCTTGCCGGCCGCCGCCGCGTCGATGAGGGCGTTGACGATCGGAGAGTCGCCCGATGTCCGGTACAGGGTCTGCTTGATGGCCAGGACGTGCGGGTCGGCTGCCGCTTGTTCGATGAACCGCTGAACACTCGTCGAGAACGAGTCGTACGGGTGCTGGACGAGGACGTCACCGTCGCGGAGCGTCGAGAAGATGCTCTTGGGCGTCTCGCGCTCGCCGAACGCCGGATGTGTCTTGGGGACGAACGGCCGCTCTTTGAGAGCGGGCCGGTCGAGGCCGTAGACCTGCCAGAGCGCGGTAAGATCGATGAGCCCGGGGATCTGGACGACGTCGCCCGGGTCGACGTCGAGTTCGCGCAACAGCATCTCGAGCATGTGCTCGGTCATGTCGTCGCCGACCTCGAGGCGGACGGGCGACCCGAATCGGCGACGTGCCAGTTCGCGTTCGAGTGCTTGCAGCAGGTCTTCGTCGCGGTCCTCGTCGACCTCGAAGTCGGCGTTGCGCGTCACGCGGAACAAGTGGTGGTCGACGATGTCCATGCCGGGAAACAACTCGGACAGGTTGGCCGCGATCACCTTCTCCAACGGCAGGAACAGTGCGGGAGCCGACGCACCGTCCTCTGACTCCCGCTCGTTCTCGCCGGTCAACGCGTCGACCCGGATGAACCGGTTCACGTTGTTGGGGACCTTGATCCGCGCGAAGTGCTCACTGCCTTCGGCCCGGTCGCGGACGGTGACCGCGAGGTTCAAGCTCAGACCGGAGATGTACGGGAACGGGTGCGCAGGATCGACCGCCAGCGGTGTGAGGACAGGGAACAGCTCGGTGTGGAAATGCTGGCGGAGGCGCGCCTGCTGGTCCTGTGTCAGATCGGCCCACTCGACGAGGCGAATGTTCTCGGCCTCGAGCGCCGGGGCCACCGAGTCGATGAACACGCGGGCATGGCGATTGGCGATCTTCCGAGAACGCGACGCGATCATCTGCAGCTGTTCACGCGGTGACCGTCCGTCGGCGGACCGCACCGACAGGCCCGTCTCGTCGCGACGTTTGAGGCCTGCGACGCGAACCATGAAGAACTCATCAAGGTTCGATGCGAAGATCGCGAGGAACTTGGCGCGTTCCAGGATCGGCATCGACTGGTCCTCGGCGAGGGCGAGGACGCGGGAGTTGAAGTCGAGCCAACCCAACTCGCGATTGAGGTAGCGCTCCGTCGGAAGATCCGCGTCGAGCTCCGGGGTCACGGTCTCGGCGGGCAGCGCTGACGGTAGCGCTGTCAGGGATGCGGTCTCGATGTCGTCGGCGGTACTCACCGGTTCATTGTGCCGCATCCGCAGCGGACTGTCTCGTCGAACTCGGCGCTTGGGTCGCGGGGCGTGCGAGCGCGCTGAGTGTCCGTGGGCCGAGTCCAATGTCGGTCGCTACGGCGAGGTCGTCCGGGGTGTCGATGTCGGTCCGGAGGTCGGGCCAGCGACGACGATCCGCGTCGAGTTCGACGGCGCCGGCTTCGCGGTGCCGCTGCGCCGACTCGGCACCGAATCGCGGGGTGAAACCGGCCTGAGCGACGAGCAGAACCGTGCCGTGTCCGGACCGGTCGGCGACGAAGGCCGCCGGTGCGGATGTCAGAGCGAGGCTCGCGCCGTCGAGTGCCTGGGCGAGCGAGTCCGACCGCAGTGCAGGAAGGTCCGCTTGAAGGAATGCGGTCGGCCCCCCGGGTGCGGCACCGCGAGCGAGCGCGGCGTTGAGCGGTGTGATCCCCTGGGCCGGGCCCGGCTCGTCGAGAGCCCTCACGCCGGCAGCGGCGGCGAGACGGTGCACGTCCCGGTCCGGGCTGACGACCACCGCGTCGGCTCCGACTGCGGCGACGGCGTCCAGCGTGTCGAGGAGCATGGCGGACACGAGTGCCCGACGGTCCGCGGAGTCGGGGAGCGGGGTCAGCCGCGACTTCGCATCCGGCAACGACTTCACCGCGAGCACGACGGTGCACCGAGCCGGTGTCGACGTTGCAGTGGCCATGGCAACCATGGTGCAGCAGGGTGCGCTCGAACCGGTGATCGGGTCGAGGCGAACCGGTCGCGGCGGCGATCGCATAGCTTAGGCTGGACGCACTCTCGTGTGGACCGGTTGAGGAGTTGCGTGTGCGTGCAGTGGTGATGGGTTCTGGCTCGTGGGGCACCGCGGTGGCGAAGGTTCTGGCGGACGCCGGGAACGACGTCGTGATGTGGGCTCGCCGACCCGAATTGGCCGAGCAGATCAACGTCGACCACGTGAACAGCGACTATCTGTCGGGGGTCACGCTGCCGGACTCGTTGCGAGCCGTGAGCGCGCCGGCGGAGGCGTTGGCCGGGCGCGAGCTCGTCGTCTGCGCCGTCCCGTCGCAGTCGCTGCGGGACAACCTCTCGCGGTGGCTCGACGACTTGCCGCCGGACGCGATTCTGCTGTCGCTGGCCAAAGGCGTCGAGGTGAGCAGCGGCAAGCGGATGAGCGAAGTGATCGCCGAGGTCACCGGTTTCCCGGGGGAACAGATAGCCGTCCTGTCCGGCCCCAATCTCGCCCGCGAAGTGGCGCAGGGGCAGCCGGCGGCGACGGTCATAGCGTGCGTCGACGAAGAACGTGCCAAGCAGGTGCAGAACGCGTTCGCGACGGGATACTTCCGCCCATACACGAACACCGATGTCGTCGGATGCGAGATCGGCGGTGCGGCCAAGAACGTGATCGCGCTCGCGTGCGGAGTCGCCTCAGGGATCGGGTACGGCGAGAACACGTTGGCCACGATCATCACGCGCGGGCTCGCGGAGACCATCCGGCTCGGGGTGGCGCTCGGTGCCGACATCACGACGTTGGCCGGACTCGCCGGAGTCGGCGATCTGGTCGCGACGTGCTCGTCGCCGCTGTCTCGGAACCGATCGTTCGGCGCGCGGCTCGGTGAGGGAGCGAATCTCGAACAGGCGCAGGCGGCGACCAACGGTCAGGTGGCCGAAGGCGTGAAGTCGTGCCGGTCGGTGCGCGCCCTGGCGCAGGCACACGGAGTGGAGATGCCGCTGACCGAAGCCGTCTATCAGCTCTGCCATGAGGGGATGAGCGTGCCGGACATGGTGAGCAGCCTGTTGGGTCGTTCGACGAAACCCGAGGTGTACGGCCCGATCTGACGGGGCCGCAGACATGGGCTCCCGGACCGGGGCTACTTTCCGAAGTCGAGTGGGGCGCGGGTAAGTCTCTGGGCGACGAGCGCCGACACATCGGTGATGGGCGCGTTGCCCGACCCCGCGGGGACCCACATGGCGATATACGGGCGGTGGTCGACGCTGACGTAGGCTTGCCCGCGTCCCGCAACGGTGTCGGTCATGAACCACTGCACCGGGTCGATGACCTGAAGGGCACTGGTCGGAGCCAGTTCGTCGGGCCGAGTCACCCCGCACCGGATGACCACAGGATCCGAGCCCTCCTTGCTCCAGCGGGCGGTTGCGCCGTCGACGGACTTCCCGTCGAAGTCGCCGAGCCGGTCGGGCAGCGCGTCCAGGAAGGCTGGACACTTCTCCGATCCCTCACCCTGCGCAGTGGAATAGTCCTCGACCGGGATCGATTCGCTGTTGGGCCGATTCGCGTACTTGACTGCAGCGAAGGTGATGAACACCGCGATCACCATCACCGGAACGGCGACCAGGGTCGCGATGAGTGCCGGGCTGAGAGGGGAGCGCTGTTCGTCATCGGAGGGTTCGGCCATGGGACTCAGGATAACCAGCGCGCAGTCGAGCACCGTGCCCTGCCAGTAGGATCGGGTCGATGCAGACTGTGAGCGACGTCGGTGAGCGGCGGCTGATCGCCATGTTCACCGAAGCGGCGGCATCGGCGGGCGACGACGTGGTGATCGGTTCGGGGGACGATGCCGCAGTGTTCACTGCCGACGGGCCGGTGGTGGTCAGCACGGACACCGCCGTGGCCGGGCGGCATTTCCGATTCGACTGGTCGACGCCGGCACAGATCGGCGCTCGCGCCGTGGTGCAGAGCGCCGCCGACATCGCGGCGATGGGCGGTCGACTCACCGGCACGACGGTCTCCCTCGGTTGCCCGCCGGAGACGCCGGTGGACCGACTCCTCGCGATCAACGCGGGCATCGTCGAGCAGACGCACGCATACGACGCCCGGGTGCTCGGTGGGGACCTCGTGTCGTCACCGACGACGGTGATCACCGTGACCTCCATCGGAGTGCTCGACGGCCTCGCCCCCGTGACGTTGTCGGGTGTCGGCGCGGGTGACGTCCTTGCCGTCAGTGGGCCCCTCGGCGGTGCGGCAGGCGGCTTAGCGGTCCTGTCAGCCGTCGAGCACGGCGCGGATCCTGCACTGTACGAGCGACATTCGGTAGCGTTGGCCGCATACCGACTCCCGCAGCCGGACCTCGCGGCCGGGCCGCGTGCCGCGCACGTCGGCGCGACGGCGATGACCGACGTGTCGGACGGGCTGGTCGAAGAACTGGTGACGTTGTCGTCGTCGTCGCGCGTGCGTTTGGACGTCGTGTCGGCGTCGGTGCCACGAGCCGAGGGGCTCGACGCGGTGGGCGAGGACCTTGCCGTCGATCCGGTGCGTTGGGCGCTCGGCGGCGGTGAGGACCACGTTCTGCTCGCGGCCTTCGCTGCCGACGCGGTCCCTGCGGACTGGACTCGCATCGGCGGCGCCGCCGACGGTGCCGGTGCATTCGTCGACGGTGAGCCGGTCGGCTCGATACGGGGCTGGCAGTCGTTCACGCGGTCCTAGTGATTAGATGCAACGCATGGCTGTCTATGCACTCGGCGATCGTGAGCCGACCCTCGGGAAAGACGTGTTCATCCATCCTGACGCGACGGTGATCGGCGCCGTCACATTGGGCGACGGCGTCTCGGTGTGGCCGGGCGCGGTGCTCCGCGGCGATTACGGGACGATCACCGTCGGCACCCGCACCAACATTCAGGACGGCACCGTCGTCCACTGCACGTTCACCGAGCCGACGGTGATCGGCGCAGGTTGCGTCGTCGGACACAACGCGCACATCGAAGGCGCCGAGATCGGCGACGACTGTCTGATCGCGTCGGGTTCGGTGGTGTTGAACGGTTCCACGATCGGATCGGGATCGATCATCGGCGCGGGCGCGGTGCTCTCCTACAAGTCCACCGTGCCGCAACGGTCGATGGCGCTCGGCGTGCCGGCCAAGGTGCGCGAGGGATACGTCGTCCCCGAAGGACACCTGACGGCGAACACCGAGTTGTACTACCAGAACGCACAGTTCTACGCGACCAATCTGCGACGGATCGACCGATGAGCCCCAAGCCACTTCACGAACTGCTCGACCCCGGGTGGGCGCAGGCGCTCGCACCCGTCGAAGAACAGATCGCGACGATGGGCGACTTCCTCCGTGCGGAGATCGAGGCGGGGCGTCGGTACCTGCCCGCAGGCGCCGACGTCCTGCGCGCATTCACCCACCCGTTCGACGACGTGCGGGTCCTGATTGTCGGCCAGGACCCGTATCCGACGCCGGGCCACGCTGTCGGATTGAGCTTCTCCGTCGGGGCCGATGTACGGCCGGTTCCGCGATCCCTGCAGAACATCTACACCGAGTACTGTGACGACCTCGGCCACCCGCGTCCGTCGAGCGGCGATCTCACGCCGTGGGCTCAGCAGGGCGTCCTCCTACTGAACAGAGTCCTCACGGTGATGCCGGGTGAGCCTGCGTCGCACCGCAACAAGGGCTGGGAGATCGTCACCGAGTGCGCGATCAAGGCACTCGCCGCCCGTGACGAGCCGCTCGTCGCAATCCTGTGGGGCAACGACGCGCGCAAACTCGTCGAGTGGCTGCCCGACGTTCCGACCATCGAATCGGTGCACCCGTCGCCGCTCTCCGCATCGCGCGGCTTCTTTGGGTCGAAACCCTTCAGCCGAGCGAATGAGGAACTCCTCGACCTCGGCGGAGAACCGGTCGACTGGCGGCTTCCGTAGGGCACCGCTGGATGATCGGGTTCCCCGAGACTGTTACCGCACGGAGCGGAAGTCGGGCGCGCGTTTGGCAACGAAAGCGTCGACGCCTTCGATGCCCTCGGGTGTCGCCGAGAGCCGCGAGATCGACTTCGCTTCCGCGGTGACGTGATCGGTGAGCGTGCGGCTCGCAGAGTCGTGGACCAGTTGTCGGATCGCAGCCATCGACCCGCGGGGGCCCGCGGCGAGCTTGACGGCCGCCGCACGTGCGGTGTCGGTGACCGCTTCGTCGTCGACGACTTCGGCGAGCAGACCTAGATCGAGGGCGCGCCCGGCGTCGATGATCTGGTCGGTCATGATGATGTGCCGTGCACGGCCCGGCCCGACGGCGCGCGGCAGGGTCCACGACATGCCGCCGTCCGGCGACAGCCCGATACCCGGGTACGCGGGTCGCAGCTTGGTCTTGGTGCCGCCGATCGCGATGTCGGCGTGCAGCACCATGCTCATGCCTGCGCCTGCGGCCCACCCGTTGACGGCGGCAACGACGGGCAACCCGGTTTCATACAGCAGCCCGATCATCGCGTGGAGATCGTCCGCGAGCCCGCGGAGGTACTCGACGCGGTCGGGCGCGGATGCGAATGCGGCGACGTTGCCGCCTGCGCAGAAATTCTTGCCCGTCGACGATAGGAGGATCGCACCGGCGTCCACATCACCGCGCGTGACCTTGCTGAGCTGTGCGGCTCCGGCGAGGACCAAGTCGTGGTCGAGCGCTGTCCCGTTGTCGGCGGTGGCGAGCGGGAGGGTGAGGACACCGTCGTCGAGTGTGATCAGTTCACTAGGAGAGGAGGTCATGCGCAGAGCTTACCGAGCGAGCGTTCGGCTGCCGACTCCGGTCCACCGCCCCTGCGAACACAACAATCGCCGCCCGGCGGACCGGACGGCGATCGGAAGAATATGTGGCGGGTACTGACCTCAGACGGAGGTCTTGCCTGCCTTGAGGCACGAGGTGCACACGTTCGTGCGCTTCTTGTTGCCCGGGGCGACCTCGACTCGCACGGACTGGATGTTCGGGTTCCAGCGGCGGTTGGTGCGCCGGTGCGAGTGCGAGACCGACTTACCGAATCCGGGGCCCTTGCCGCAAACGTCACAAACGGCAGCCATAGCGAACTCCCTTGGTAGAAATGGTCTGGTCTCTTCGCCCGCTCGGCGCGTGAGTGACCACGCGGCGTCGACAGGCAACCCGACAAGAGTAACGCGCAATCGTGTGCTGGCCAAATCGCGGCCGTAGGGTCGTAAGCGAACTGCATCTCGGTCGGAGGGCAACGGTAACCTCGGACACGACTCTAGTTTCGGGGGTGATGAATGGCCTACGGCGGTGACGCGGTCAACCCGCAGTTCATCCGCGACTGGGCGCAGGCGTGCGCGGGCGGCCTGGCGGTCTCTCGCGGTGAGATCAACGATCTCAACGTCTTCCCGATCCCCGACTCCGATACCGGAAGCAACATGGCCAACACCATGGCCGGAGCGGTCGCGGCGCTCGACGACGTCGCGGTCGGCGCGGACTTGCAGACCGTGACAAGGACACTCGCCGATGCGGCGGTGGCGAGCGCGCGCGGCAATTCCGGGATCATTCTCGCGCAGTTGTTCGTCGGTCTCGCCGACGCCGCCGACCTGGCCGTCGCCGAGAACGACCTCGGTTTCAACAGACTGTGCACCAACGGACTCCGTCTCGCGTCGCTGTCCGCGCGCCGCGCTGTCGCCGATCCGAAAGAGGGGACCGTACTTACGCTGCTGAACGTGGCGGCGGAGGCGGCCTCGGAGAATCTCGCGCAAGCTCCTGCCGATCTCGTGCGCGCCGTCGCCGAGAGCTCGGCAGAGGCCCTCGATCTCACCACCGACCAACTGCCCGAACTCGCGAAGGCCGGGGTCGTCGACGCCGGGGCCCGCGGTTTCCTGGTGCTCGCCGACGCGCTCGTCTCGGTCGTTACCGGTGTTGCGAACAAACGCCGGGCCTACCGCGGATCGTTGAGCGGACCCGGTGGATTTCACGCCGAAGAGTGCTCGGCAGACGGTGACACGGCCTTCGAGGCGATGTACCTGCTCGAAGGGGCCGACGGTGCTCAGATCGGCGGGCTGCGAGACCGGCTCAGCGATCTCGGCGACTCGGTCGTCATCGTCGGTGACAGCTCGACCGGGTCGGAGAATTTCTCGGTCCACGTCCACACAGACGAGCCGGGAGCCGCTGTGGAAGCAGGCATTGCACTCGGCGCGATCCGTGATATCCGAATCAGCTGCTTCATGTTGGACGCCTACAACGCGGCGCCCGGCGCCAACGAGCCGCCGCCGAGGTTCAAGCGGGCTGTCGTCGCCCTGGTGCGGGGCGACGGCGCCGAGGAACTGTTCACCGAAGCGGGTGCGTCGGTGGTGCGAGCAGACCACGGTGTGCAACCGGAGACGCTCGGCGAAGCCATCCGCGCCACGGACAGCGCGCACGTCGTTGTCATGGGCAACGGGATGATGTCGTCTCAGGACCTGGTCACGGTCGGTGCGCACGCCAGGTCGACCCAACGGTCGGTGGTGTTCCTCCCGACCATGTCGATGGTGCAGTGCCTGTCGGCGCTAGCCGTGCACGATCCCGGAGCAGAACCCGATGTCGACGCGTTCGCGATGGCCGAAGCCGCGGCCGCGACGCGGTGGGGCTCGTTGATCCGGTCGGCGTCGAAGATCATGACCCTCGCGGGAACCGCCGAGATCGGCGACACTCTCGGTCTCATCGGGTCCGATGTCCTGGTGATCGCGAAGGATCAGTCGGGGGCGGCGACCGCGCTGCTCGATCTCATGCTCTCCACTGGCGGAGAGATGGTCACCGTCCTGGCGGGCAGTGACCTCGACGCGGAGTCGCGGGCCGCGATCGAAGCACACGTCCGGGCCCACTACCAGGGCATCGAACTGGAGGTGCACGACGCAGGGCAGACGTCGCATCTTCTGCAAGTGGGAGTCGAATGATGCTGACGTCGGCGTCGCCCCTCACCGATTCGTCCATCGACCCGAAACTTGTGGACAAGCTGGCGGGTCTGGAATTGACGACTGTCGGTGAACTCCTGCGCTACGTTCCACGCCGCTACATTCGGCAAGGGCAGGTGTCGGCCACCGAGCGACCCGAGCCCGACGAGTGGATCACCGTCATCGGACGCATCGAGAAGTCGCAGATGATCGCCATGAAACGGCGATACGGCAAGTTCCTCAAGATCGTCGTCAACGACGGTCGGACCCGCTACGAGGCCAGCTTCTTCAATGCGAAGTACATCCAACGAGTGCTCGTCTCCGGCGTGCGCGTGGCCCTGGCAGGCAAGGTCAAATACTTCAACAACCAGATCCAGTTGTCGCACCCGGACTGGCTCGTGCTGCCCGACGACGGGATGGATGTGCACGGCACATCGATGATGGCCGAACTCCTCGCCGACGAGACCGGGGAGAGCCAGAAGGGCGAGCCCGGTGACGACGGGGAGGCCGCGGCCCTGACCGGCACCGCCGACGACGTCGAGCACTTCAGACGGTCGATCATCCCGATGTACCCGGCGACGCGCGACGTGCAGACGTGGGAGATCTGGCGTGCCGTCCGGCAGGTCCTCGCCGATACCGTGCCCGCGGCGGACCCGCTCACCGACGAGCAGCGGACCGTGCGAGGCTTCATCACAAGCGACGAGGCGATCCGGCACATCCACCTGCCCGAGACGATGGAGCAGATCGAAAGGGCCGACGAACGGCTCACGTTCGATGAGGCGCTCGCCGTGCAGACCGCGCTCGCGCAACGGCGGGCCGACCTCGGCTCGGAACGCTCGATCGGCTGTCCGCACGTACCGGGCGGACTGGAAGACCAACTGCTCGAACGACTCCCGTTCGAGCTCACCGCGGGACAGACGACGGTGCTGGGCGAGATCGGTGACGATCTCGCGGTCGATCACCCGATGAATCGCCTCCTGCAGGGCGAAGTCGGATCCGGCAAGACCCTGGTCTCGTTGCTGGCGATGCTTCGCGTAGTCGACAACGGGCATCAGTGTGCGATTCTCGCGCCGACCGAAGTCCTTGCCGCGCAGCATTATCGAACCCTCATGACGATGCTCGGCGACCTTGCGCGCGGCGGTGAACTCGGTGGGGCAGACGGTGCGACTCGGGTCGGACTCCTCACCGGTTCGCTCGGCACCGCCGCCAAGCGTCAGACGCTCCTGGACGCGGTGACCGGCGACTCCGGCATCGTCATCGGTACGCATGCCCTCCTGGAGCAGAACGTCGAGTTCTTCGACCTGGCCATGGTCGTCGTCGACGAACAGCATCGCTTCGGCGTCGAACAGCGTGATGTTCTGCGCGGTAAGGGACGCGACGACCGCCGGCCGCACTTCCTCGTGATGACGGCGACTCCTATCCCGCGCACGGTCGCCATGACGACGTTCGGCGATCTGGACACGTCGGTCATGGCGGAGCTGCCGCGTGGTCGGCAGCCGATCACGACGACCGTGGTGCCGATGCACAAGGCGAATTGGGTACACCGCGTGTGGGAGCGCGCCGACGAGGAGGTCGCCGCGGGACGCCAAGTGTATGTGGTGTGCACGCGGATCGGCGACGAGGAATCGAATAGGAAGGCCGCCAAGAAGACGGGCGGCAAAGCCGACGGGGAGGAGAAAGAGGACGACACGATCTCGGTCCTGCAACAAGTCGAGATGCTGGAGAGTGGCCCGCTGGCCAAGCGGCGCATCGCCGTCCTGCACGGCCGGATGCATCCCGACGACAAGAACGACGTGATGGATGCGTTCACCCGCGGCGAGATCGACGTCCTCGTCGCGACGACGGTCATCGAGGTTGGTGTCGACGTTCCGAACGCGACGACGATGGCCATCGTCAATGCCGAGCGTTTCGGTGTCAGCCAACTCCATCAGTTGCGCGGGCGTGTCGGACGTGGGCAACACGCGGGGCTGTGCTTGTTGATGACGGCGGCACACGAGTTGTCGGCGTCGATGGAGAGGCTGAAGGCCGTCGAGGCGTCGAACGACGGATTCGAGTTGGCGATGGTCGACCTTCGGCAACGGCGGGAGGGCGACGTCCTCGGCGCGCTGCAGTCGGGCGGCAAATCGTCGCTGAGCTTCTTGTCCTTGATCGACGACACCGAGGTGATCGCCGACGCGCGCGACTTGTCCGAGTCGATCGTCGAGGCCGACCGAGACCTCGCCGATCATCCCGCTCTCGCCGATCTGGTGCGCGCCGTCCTCCTGCCTTCCCGGGCGGAGTATCTCGAGAAGTCCTGACACCGCTCCGCGTAACACCCCTCCGCGTATCTCGATCCAGGAGGGAACCGCGCGGCCGCTCCCCGCGTCTAACAAGTAGGGGGGCACGATGCGGTGGCGGGACTGGCATGCACGACGACGCCGCGGCGTCGTACGTCTGACGATCGGGCAGTGGGGCGCGCTGTCGGTGTTCGCTCTGGTCGCGATGGTCGTCGCGGTCGGCGTCGGTCCGCCGCACGGCGCGGCCCCACGGGTTCCCGCACTCCGTGTGGCCCAAGCGCGGACGGCGCTTGCGGCGCTCGCGACACTACCGACGCGCCCACCGCACGACACCGGCTACGACCGCGATGCGTTCGGTACCGCGTGGACGGATGCCTCCGACGCGCCCGGTGCGGGGAATCGGTGCGACACACGCAATGACATCCTCACCAGAGACTTGGAGGTGTCCGGGCAGACGGCGATCAGTTCATGTCCACGGGCGGTGTCGGCTGGCGTGTTGACCAGCCCGTACACCGGACGATCCGTGGTGTTCGAGCGCGGTCGGTCGTCGGCGGCGGTACAGATCGACCACGTGGTTCCGCTCTCGTACGCCTGGGATCTGGGTGCGAGAGAATGGCCCCGTGCGCGTCGAACCGCGTTCGCGAACGACCCGGCCAACCTCGTCGCCGTCGACGGCCCGAGTAATCAGGCCAAGTCCGACGCCGAGCCGGCCGTATGGATGCCACCGCTCGACGGTTTCCACTGCCAGTACGCGGTGCAATTCGTGACGGTGCTGCACGCGTACGGTCTGCCGGTCGACGAACCGTCGCGTGCCGTGCTGTCCGAGGCGTTGGCCGCGTGTTGAAGCGTTGCCGCATCCTCGCTGCCGCTCCCGTCCCCTCATTTCGGCTCCCGCAGCCTCATTGCGTCTTAGCAGCCTGCGCCCAGGCTGCTAAGACGCAATGAGGAGGCGACAGGCGATCTGAGGGTATGACACGCAAAACGAGGCTGCGGAACCAGAGCCGAGGTCGCGACTCTATCCGAGCATCTGCTTCATAGCGTCGATCTCCTTGTTCTGAGTCTCGACGATGCTGCGCGCCATCGCGACCGCGTCCGGATTGCGCCCGTCGTCGATCTCGGTCTGCGCCATCGTCACGGCGCCTTCGTGATGCCCGATCATCTGCCGCAGGTATAGACGCGCAGCATCCTCGCCTGGCGCGTTCGTGAGCTTCGCGAGGTCGGCTTCGGAGACCATTCCGTCCATGTGATGACCGCCCATATCCGCCTCGACCGGGGCGCCCCACTCGCCGAGCCATCCGGTGAGTTGTTGGACTTCGGGCGCCTGCGCGGACTTGATCGATTCGGCGAGCTCGCGGACATCGTCGGGGACGCTGTCCTTGTTGAGAAGGACGTCGCTCATCTGTACGGCCTGCAGGTGGTGCGGGATCATCATCTGCGCGAACATCACGTCGGCGTCATTGTGCGCAGACTGTTCCTGGCCGCCGGACGGCGCAGACGTCGACGCCATCGAACCGTGGCCGTCGTGCCCCTCGCTCGTCGCGTCGTCGGAGTCGGAACACGCCGCGAGAAGGGCGACACTGACGAGTGCGGCCGCCCCCGCGGTGATCGTGCGGGCTGTCGTCGAACGGATGTCCATCGGGACGGATCCTCTCTTCTCGGATGTCGGTGCGGTCGTGTTCCACCCAATACTGCCCGATGGCCCGACGTCGCCGGCGCGGTCGAAGTAGTGATCGCGCCGACCCGCCCGTCTTGGGCCCGCTGAACGGCGGCGCTAACCTGGATCCATGAGTGCACCCACCGAGACCGACGTCACCGGCGTCGTCACCGGGCTCGCGACCGCAGCCAAGAAGGCCTCGCGCAGCCTCGCCACCCTGACGACCGCGCAGAAGGACGCCGTGCTGCTGGCCGCCGCCGACGCTGTCGACCAGGCTGCGGACACCATCCTCGCGGCTAATGCCGACGACGTCGCGCGTGCCGAGGAAGCCGGTACCGAGCCGTCGCTGGTCGACCGTCTGCGCCTCACCCCGGAACGGATCGAGGGAATCACCGGCGGACTGCGCCAGGTCGCGGCACTTCCGGATCCGATCGGTCAGGTCGTGTCGGGTAAGAAGCTCCCGAACGGTCTCGACCTCCGTCAGGTCCGGGTCCCGCTCGGTGTCGTCGGTTTCGTCTACGAGGCGCGTCCGAACGTGACGGTCGACGGTTTCGGCATCGCCTTCAAAGCGGGTAACGCCGTGCTGCTGAGGGGCTCGTCGTCGGCCGCCAGCTCGAACGCAGCTCTCGTCGAGGTGCTGCGCACCGTTCTATCGGACAACGACGTCAGCGCCGACGCCGTCGCACTGCTGCCCAGTGAGAGCCGCGACAGCGTGACCGCGCTCATCCAGGCGCGCGGGCTGGTCGACGTGGTGATCCCGCGCGGCGGGGCCGGACTGATCTCGGCCGTCGTGCGTGACGCGACCGTGCCGACCATCGAGACAGGCACCGGCAACTGCCACGTGTACGTGCACGCGGACGCCGACGCCGACATCGCGACGCGAATCGTGCTCAACGCGAAGACTCGCCGCCCCAGCGTGTGCAACACCGCGGAGACGGTGCTCATCGATAAGTCGCTCGCCGATGACGTACTCCTGCCGATGATGTCCGCACTGCAGTCGCAAGGCGTCGTCATCCACGGCGACGAGCCCGGCATGGAACCGGCCACCGAGGGCGATTGGCACCGTGAATACCTGTCGCTGGACATCGCGATGAAGGTCGTCGACGGACTCGACGAGGCGATCGAGCACATCGACACCTACGGCACCGGCCACACCGAGGCGATCGTCACCAAGTCGCTGCAGGCGGCCGAGGAGTTCACCGCCCGCGTGGACGCCGCCGCCGTCATGGTCAACGCGTCAACGGCGTTCACCGACGGCGAGCAGTTCGGATTCGGCGCCGAGATCGGCATCTCCACCCAGAAGCTGCATGCTCGGGGGCCGATGGGATTGACCGAACTCACCTCGACCAAATGGCTCGTGTGGGGCGACGGACAGGTGCGGCCCGCATGAGCGGGAAGGACATCGTCCCCGCGTTCACCGACGCTGCGGACGTCAGCGCACGCCTCGCCGACACCGGATACCTTGCCGACGCCGCGACGTCGACCACCACGTTCCTGGCGGACCGTCTCGGCAAACCGCTGCTCGTGGAAGGGCCCGCAGGCGTCGGAAAGACCGAGGTGGCGCGCGCCATCGCACAGGCGACCGGATCCGAACTGATCCGCCTGCAGTGCTACGAGGGCATCGACGAAGCGCGGGCCCTCTACGAGTGGAACCACGCCAAACAGATCCTCGCGATCCAGGCCACCGGGACCCGGGACTGGGACTCCGCGAAAAACGACATCTTCTCCGAGGAGTTCCTGCTCGCACGACCACTGCTGACGGCGATCTCCCGCACCGAGCCGACCGTGTTGTTGATCGACGAGATCGACAAGGCCGACGTCGACATCGAAGGGCTCCTCCTCGAGGTGCTCAGCGACTTCGCGATCACCATCCCCGAGATGGGCACCGTCGCCGCGACGCGACGGCCGATCGTGCTGCTCACCTCGAACGCGAACCGTGAACTGTCCGAGGCGCTCAAGCGCCGCTGCCTGTACCTGTACATCGACTTCCCGGATGCGACGCTCGAACGCGAGATCCTCGCGTCACGGGTTCCCGACCTGCCCGAGAAGGTCGCCGAGGAGTTGGTGCGCGTCGTCGGCGTACTGCGCGGACTGGACATCAAGAAGAAGCCGTCGGTCGCCGAGACCATCGACTGGGGCAACACCCTTCTGGCGATGACCGGGGGAGTAGGCGAAAGCGGCGCGGAGTCGGCGATGCAGGCGATCAAGGGTGGACGGCTCGACGAGTCGTTGCTCGCGAGGACCCTCGGCGTCGTGCTCAAGCACCGTCCCGACGTGACGACCGCGATCCGCGAACTGAAGCTTGGCTGACCGCATGGGCACCGAGGCCGTCGTCGATACGCTGACCGGGTTCGTCGAGGATCTGCGGGGTCGGGGGATCACCGTCGGACCGTCCAATCTGATCGACGCCGGTCAGGCGATGACCGTCCTGGATCTGCTCGACCGCGAGTCGCTGCGCGAAGGGTTGGCGGCGACCCTCCTGTCCGATCACAACCATCGTGACACGTTCGACCTGTGCTTCGAGCTCTGGTTCCCGCTGGGCAACGAGGCGCGGCGAGCCGCGTTCGAGGTTCCACGCGACGAGGACGGCGAAGTGGACGTCCAAGCACTCCGCGAGATGGTCGCCGACACACTCGCCGACGCCGAGTCGATGACCGACGGCCGATTCGATCAGATGGTTGCTGCGGTCGTCGCCGAGATGGGGCAGTACGAGTCGGCGCGTGGCGAATCGTATTCGGTGTATCAGGCGATGTCGCAGATCTCGCCGCAGACGTTGATCGCGCGGATCGCCGCGGCGATGGCGGGCGGCCAGGCGAACGGCGACGACCGGCCCGGCACGGACGCGCTCAACCGCCAGGCCGCGCGTGGGGCCACCGAGCGATTCCGCGAAGCCGTCACCACCGAGACGCAACGTCGAATGGCGGAGGTTCGCGGGCGCGACGCGGTCTCCTCGTACGCCGTCCCGAAACTGCCGGAGAACATTGACTTCTTCTCCGCCAATGCGCAGGACATGATCAAGATGCGGCGCACCATCGACCCGATCGCGCGCCTTCTCGCAGCGAAACTGGAGTTCCGTCGTCGCCGCAACAGGCACGCCGCGGTCGATGTGCGAGCGACGCTCCGCGCGTCGATGTCGACCGGCGGCGTTCCGATCGATCTGCGCCGTCGCAAACCGCGGCCCGGCAAACCCGAACTCATCATCATCTGCGACGTGTCGGGCTCGGTCGCCGGGTTCAGCCAATTCACCCTGCAACTCGTGTACGCGCTTCGCCAACAGTTCTCCAACGTGCGGGTGTTCGCATTCGTCGACACCGTCGACGAGGTCACCGACTTCTTCGCTCACGGCAACGACGACAACCAGTTCGGAACCCGGATGAGCGAGATGCTCTCGACCGCGCGGATCAGCACCCGTGACGGACACTCCGACTATGGACACATGTTGAAGGGTTTCGCCCGGACATATCTCGACTCGTTGACACACCGCAGCGCGCTGCTCATCCTCGGCGACGCCCGCAACAACTTCCGGCCGGCGCACGCGGACTCGCTCGCGAAGATCCGCGAACGGGTGCGGAACGCCTACTGGCTCAACCCCGAACGCAAACAGGCCTGGGACTCCGGTGACTCCTCGGCGAGCGTGTACGCCGCCGAAGTCGACATGTTCGAGTGCCGCAATGCCGATCAGCTCGGACGTGTGATCGCCGACCTGCTGCCGGTGTGAAGCGGGCACGGTCACCGCGTAAGCTCACTGTTCATGTCATCGGAGACTGCGCGGCCGCGTCGTATCGGCGTCATGGGCGGCACGTTCGACCCGATCCACAACGGTCACCTCGTCGCCGCGAGCGAGGTCGCCGACCGGGTCAAACTCGATCAGGTCGTGTTCGTGCCGACCGGACGGCCGTGGCAGAAGGAGGGCGAGCACGCCTCCGATCCGTCGCGCCAGGTCAGCTCGGCCGAGCATCGCTACCTGATGACGGTCGTCGCGACCGCGTCCAACCCTCAGTTCACCGTGAGCCGCGTCGACATCGAACGCGAGGGGGTCACCTATACCGTCGACACCCTGCGTGACCTGCGCGCCGCGTTCCCCGATGATGAGCTCTACTTCATCACCGGTGCCGATGCGCTCGAGACCATCCTGACCTGGCATGATTGGGAAGGGTTGTTCGAGCTCGCGAACTTCATCGGAGTGTCGCGGCCCGGATACGAACTGAACGTCAAACATCTGACCGAGCATCTGGCGACTAAACCCGCCCGGTCGCTGCAATTGATCGAGATCCCCGCACTGGCGATCTCGTCGACAGACTGCCGCGACCGCGCGGCCACAGGACGACCTGTCTGGTACCTCGTGCCCGACGGCGTCGTGCAGTACATCGCCAAGCACGGTCTGTACCGAAGGGAAACCAGTGAGCGCGACTGAAGAATCC
The DNA here is from genome assembly GCF_052106715.1 of Gordonia sp. (in: high G+C Gram-positive bacteria). Classification (NCBI taxonomy): domain Bacteria; kingdom Bacillati; phylum Actinomycetota; class Actinomycetes; order Mycobacteriales; family Gordoniaceae; genus Gordonia; species Gordonia sp. (in: high G+C Gram-positive bacteria). The sequence continues at coordinate 75,040 of NZ_JBQEDL010000011.1, read as the reverse complement.
ATCGCGATGGCGACGACCGCCGCCCACGCGGCCGTCAAGGTCCTCGCGACGAACGTCGCCGCGATCGACGTCTCCGAACAGCTCGTCATCACCGACATCTTCCTGATCGCGTCGGCCGACAACGAGCGCCAGGTCAACTCGATCGTCGAAGAGATCGAGGACAAGTTGCGCGAGACGGGCCACCAGCCGCTGCGTCGCGAAGGCACTCGAGAGGGTCGATGGGCGCTTCTGGACTACGGAACCGTCGTAGTCCACGTCCAGCACGACGACGAGCGCGACTTCTACGGTCTGGAACGGCTGTGGAAGGACTGCCCGCTGATCGAGATCGAGGGTGTTGAACCGGCGGTCCGACCCGAATCCGACCGCAACGACGAGATCGTTCCCGGCTCACCCGAATGAGGAGGCGCTGATGCGCGGCGAACCGGACCCCGGCGACTCCAGCGTCGAGCGGCTCACACCGCGCGTGCGCCGTCTGATCTTGCTTCGCCACGGCCAGACCGTCTACAACGCGACGCAGCGAATGCAGGGCCAGCTCGACACCGATCTGTCCGACCTGGGTGTCGAACAGGCACAGATAGCCGGTCGGGCGATCGCGACTCGTGCGCCACTGGTGATCGTGTCATCCGATCTGCGTCGGGCATACGAGACCGCGAGAGCGGTCGGCGCGGTGACCGGCCAGGATGTCACGACCGACGAGCGCTTGCGCGAGACCTATCTCGGCGACTGGCAGGGTCTGACGCACACGGAGGTCGACACCGCATCTCCCGGCGCGCGTCGGTACTGGCGTGACGACGCGGCCTGGTCGCCGCCCGCAGGCGAGAGCCGCGTGGACGTCGCCGCGCGCATGGTGCCCGTAGTGACCGAACTCGTCGATGCCCTCGACGGCTGGGGTCGCGGCGACGATCCCGACGCTCCGGTGGTTCTCGTGGCGCACGGCGGCTGCATCGCCGCGCTGACTGCGCGACTCCTGGGACTGCCGGTCGCGAACTGGCCTATTCTCGGCGGTCTCGCGAACACCGCGTGGGTCCAGGTGTCGGGACACTCGACGACGGACACCGACGATCCGGTATGGCGGCTGGACGTATGGAACGCGTCGGCCGAATCGGCGGTCCAGTAACGTCCGGTCGTAATCGCAAGCCAGATCGTTTGGCAGCCAGCATCTCTCAACCGTAGGAGCGCACGTGTCGGGTTCTGTTCTGGTCCTCGCTGACTCACTGTCGTATTACGACGAGACGGGTGGCCTGGCCGCCGACGACCGACGTATCTGGCCGAATCGTGTGGGGGAGCGCGTCGGGCGTCGCGTCGAACTGTTCGCCCGCATCGGTTGGACCAGCCGTGATGTGTGGTGGGCGATGACCCAGGATCCGCGCATCTGGGCCGCGCTCCCGCATGCCGACGTCCTGGTGCTCGCGTACGGCGGAATGGACTCGTTGCCGTCGCCGTTGCCGACGGCGTTGCGCGAACAGATCCGATACATCCGACCCGCAGCCCTACGCCAGCGAGTGCGCGAGGCGTACTCGTGGCTCCAGCCGCGACTCTCGCCGCTCGGGTGGCCGACGGCGCTGCCGCCGCGGGTCACCGTCGAGTACTACGAGAAGGTGCGAGGCGCCGTCGCGCACTTGCGACCGGACCTGCCGATCGTCGTCTGCCTTCCGCCCACCCACGACAGCCCGTACTACGGGAACGCTCATCCCGGTCGCATCCCGACGACCACTGCGATCGAGAGGTGGGCGGGTGAGCACGGGTTGCCGACGGTGTCGTTCTACGAGACGACGGAGGCCGCGTTCGCCGATCCGGAGACGACGATGAACCCAGACGGCATCCACTGGAGCGTTGCCACACACTCCGCGATCGCCGAGGTGACCGCGCCAGTCGTAGAGGCGGCGCTCACCGCAATTCCGGCACCGGCTACCGTGTAGTCGTGCCTGTCGTCGTCGTCACCGATTCGTCGTCGCGATTGCCTGCGTCACTCGCCGACGCTCACGGGGTCGTGCAGGTTCCGCTGCATGTGACTCTCGACGAGGGCACCGAGTACCTCGAGGGTGTGGACGACGTTCCGCCCGAGGTCATCACAACATCCGGTGTGTCGACGTCGGGCGCGAGTCTCGCGGACCTGCGGCGCGCGTACGAAGACGCATTGGAACGCAGCGAGGGCGATGGCGTCGTGGCCGTCCATATGTCGCGCCGATTGTCCGGAACCTGGAGCGCGGCCCGACTCGCGGCGGACGCCGTCGACTCGGCTGTGCGCGTGGTCGACTCCAGGTCGGTAGGTGTGTCGCTCGGTTTGACGACGATCGCGGCGGTGCAGGCCGCCGAATCGGGAGCTTCGCGCGATGAGGTGTACGAGGCGACGGTACGCGCCGCGGCCACAGCGGAGTCGATGCTGTGCGTACAGAACCTGGACAATCTGCGCACGAGTGGCCGACTCAGTCTGACCGGTCGCCTGTTGGGTTCGGCTCTGTCGATCAAACCGATCCTGCACATGTCTGACGGTCTGCTCACGCTCCGCGAACGCCATCGCACCATGACGAAGGCGGTCGGGAAGATGGTGGACGCCGCCGTCGAACTCGCTGACGGCGAGGCGGTCACCGTCGGCGTCCAGCACTGCCAGAACCCGGAGCTGGCCTGTGAACTCGTGGACACGATGCTCGAGCGACTCGATGACGTCACGTCGACGTTGACCGTCGACCTCGGCTCCGTGCTGGGAACTCACGTCGGCCCCGGCGCCGTCGGCGTCGCCCTCGCCTTCGGACTGGACTCCCTCGACTGACCGAGCGGTCACGCGCGCCACACCTGTGCACAACGCGCCGTTCATCCACAGATCGCCCGTTTCGCCTGATCTTTCCTTTCCCGGTGCAGGCAGCGCACCTACCGTCCACTCATGGGGATGGAACTGCGGGCGGGCCGTAACCGCGACTCGGGGCCGGATCGATTGGCGCGTCTGATCAAGGCGCCCGACGACGAGTGGGACGAGGTTCGGCCAGAGTCCGACGACGTCGTCGACCGATGGGGCGCGACGGCGATGCCGGACTGGCTCGACACCCGACAGGGCAGACGGACGTGGAACGCCCGAAGCTCGGAAGGGTTCGACTGCCTCGACGACACACTTGACGATGCCAGCCTCGACGACGACGCGTCGACGGACGACGAGGACGACGAGTGGGACCCACCGCGGCGCCGCTGGACGATGATGCCGCCCGCAGCGATCGGCCTGATCCTCGTCGGGGTGCTCGGCTGCGGGTTCGCCGGGTACTCACTTCTGCGACAGAACGAGCCATCGACTCCGCTGGTGGCATTCGATGCGCCCGTCGACTCGTCAGGGGCGGCCTCGTCAGGGGCGGCGCCGCCGACACCAGGTACCGACACACCCGAGCAGACGAGCGCGAGACCCCCGTCTGCGGAGGTCGTGGTCAGTGTGGTCGGTCTCGTGCGGCGGCCAGGGCTGGTCAAGATACCCGCGGACTCGCGGGTCGCCGACGCCCTCGCGCGGGCGGGCGGAGCGCGTGCGAACGCCGATACGATGAGCTTGAACCTCGCGCAGATCGTGCACGACGGCGACCAGGTACTCGTCGGGAAGAAGGGCGACGATCAGGTCCGTAGCGCGGTCGTCGCATCCGGCGGTTCGACGTCATCGCCGGGTGGCAGTTCGGGAACAGGCAGCGGCACGGCGGGAGGGTCGAGCAGCAGCGGACAGTTGGTGAATGTGAACACCGCGACCGAGTCCGAGCTCGACACGCTGCCCGGTGTGGGGCCGGTGACGGCGCAGTCGATCATCGCGTGGCGGGAAGCCAACGGGTCGTTCGGATCGGTCGACCAGTTGGCCGAGGTGGATGGAATCGGAGAGGGACGCCTGGCGAAGCTCCGGCCGCTCGTCACCGTGGGCTGATGGCCGATCTTCGGCTGGCTGCGCCCGCAGCCGCCTGCTGGTCGACGACGATCATCGGGCTTGTTGCCCCGGCCCCGGCGACGCGAGTGGTGGTCGGGCTCCTGGTGGTCGGAGCCGTCGTCGCCTGCCTGCGGTCACGCGATCCGCGGTGGCGGCGCGCTGCCGTCACGGTTGTGGGCGTGTGTGGGATCGGCGCGGCGGGCGCGACGATCGTTCTACTGCGTATCGCCGCGGTCGATGCGGCTCCGGTCACCGAGACGGTCGGCAAGCCAGTCGTCGGGATGACGGTGGCGGGCGATCCGATGTACTGGCCGGGCGGGAAGCGGTTCACTGTCGCCGTCCAGGTCGACGAGATGTCCGGTCGCGCGCAACGTCCGGTGTCGGCGCGTCTGGCAGCGTCGTCGGACATCGGCGATCTATTGCCGGGGGAGCGACTGTCAGCGCGGGTTCGCGTCACTCGCGCTGCCGAGCCCGGGCGGGATCGACTGATCGCGGCCGATCTCACCGCGACCGGAGATATCGCCAGGCGCGGCGACGCGCCGTGGTGGCAGCGCGCGGCGGGTGGCGTACGTCTGCGGTTGCGGTGAGGTCGCCGCCCGGGCTCTCGGCGGACGTGCGGGCGGACTGTTGCCCGGTCTCATCCTGGGTGACACCGGCGGTCTGGACCAGGACACCCGCGACAACTTCCGCGCGGCCGGTCTGTCGCACCTCGTCGCGGTGTCCGGAGCCAACCTGGTCCTCGTGGTCGGTGCGGTCCTCCTGTGTGTTCGCGCGCTCGGCGCCCGACCTCGCATGGTGTTCGCGGTGGGTGTGGTGGCGGTGACCGGATTCGTGATCCTGGTGCGGCCCACCGACAGCGTCCTGCGGGCCGCGGTGATGGGCGGGGTCGGGCTGGCCGCGGGCCTGTCATCGCGGCGTTCTCAGGCGTTGCCCGCGCTCGGTGCGGCGGTGATCGTAGTGCTCCTGTGGTGGCCGGAGATGGCGTTGGCCCCCGGTTTCGCCCTCTCGGTGGCTGCGACCCTCGGGCTGGTCCTGTGGTCGGTGCCGATCCGGTTCGCGATGACTAACCGCGGGGTGCCGGAGTGGGCAGCGGCGTTGCTGTCGATGACGGTGGCCGCGCAGGTCCTGACGACGCCGTTGGTCATCGCGGTGAGCGGACAGGTGAGCGTTTTCTCGATCCCGGCGAATCTGCTTGCCGCACCGGTTGTCCCGCTGATCGGTATCACCGGGACGCTCGCCGCCGCGGTCGGCGCGCTCGGGCCGCGGTACGGGCCGCAGAGTGTGCTCGCGGACCTACTGGTGCGCGCGGCGGGGCCCGGGGTCCGGTGGCTGATCGGCGTCGCCGACCGGCTCGGCGGGCCCGGCTGGGTGTCGCCGGAGGTGCCCGGAGCGGCCGCGGCGGGAGTTCTGGTCGTGACCTGCGGCGGCACGGCGATCGCCGTCCGATCGTGGCGCAGGCGCGTCACCGCCGACGGGACGCCAAGTACTCGCGCACCTGGCGAGCGATGGCCGGGTCAGTGGTCACGTCGCCGTGTCCGACGCCGTCACGGACGAGGTGGCGAGCTCGGTCGCCCAGCACAGTCTTCACCTCCTCGGCCCATGCGATCGGAGTCGCGACATCGAAACGGTTGCTGAGGAGCAGGATCGGGAAGTCGCCGCCGGACCGGAATCCGTTCGCGGCCGACGGCTCTGGCCGCGGGGCGCCCGCGCAGGCCGTCGCATAGGCGAGCGCGTTCGTCGAATACGGAGTGTCCGGGTTCCCGCGCGCTGCAGCGTGCAGAATCGATCGCGCCGTCGACCAATCGCGAATCCCGAGGTCGAGGTCCGCGCACACGATCGCGTCGGGGTACACGTCGCGGATACCTGTCGGGGTCGCAGTCGGCGCGTCGGTCACGGGGTTGCGGTGGTCCACAAGAGCCCGAAGGGCCGATGCGGCCCCACTGAAGTCGTCGACACCGGCGCTGAGTTCGAAGGCCTGCACGACGCCTGCGGCGTCCCAATCCCTGCCGAGAGCCGTCTTGCCCGGAATCAGTCCCCGGTCGGCGTTCCGTTTCGCCGCGGCCATCGCGGCCGAGGCGCCCTCTGCTCGGATGGGACACTGCGGATCGGTGGCGCACCAGCCCGCGAACTCGTCGAACAACCGCTGATTGCCGCGGGCCGCCTCGGACTGGAACTGTTCGGCGGTCCGTCCCGGCGCGAGGACGCTGTCAAGCACCGCGCCCCGGGCCTGGTCACCGAATCGTTCGAGGTAGCGAGCGCCGAGCAGGGTCCCATACGATGTCCCGCTCACGACGACCCTCGGTGCGCCGAGCGCCCGACGGAACGCCTCGGCGTCGTTGGCGTTGCTGTATGCGTCGAGGTGGTCGATCAGCGACTTCGGACTCGTCGAGCAGCTCTGATACACAGTGTCGCGAAGCCCGCGGGTGCGCTCGAACGCCGCTCGATCGGCAGGCGGGGCCAGCGGTGCGGCGAGGACGGCGTCGTACGAGCACGTGACCGGCGCCGTGGAGGCCACTCCGCGGGGGTCGATACCGATCAGGTCGTAGCCGGGGGCCAGCGGTTTGAGTGTGCTGAAGCCGATGTCGGCGGTGGCGCCGGGGCCGCTGGGGAAGTCGATGATGGTGCCGCGGCGTTCGCCGTCGGCCCGCTGCCGGTACACCCGGGCCGTGAAGGTCGCGCCGTCCGGGTCGTTCCAATCGACCGGCAGGCTCATGGTGCCGCACTCGACATCGTCGGCGATGTCGTTTCGGGCGGGGTCGCACAGACCCCAGCTGATCGTGCGCCCATCGGGCGCGTCTTGCGGGGCGGCGACCGACTCGGTCGAGTACGCGACGGATCCGCAGACGGCGGATGCGAGGATCAGAGTCAGCAAATGTCTTCTCATACCGGCAATTACAGTCGGTGCGCGTCGCGCCGTCATCAGTCCGAAAGGTGATCTGGCGTCATCGTCGAGGATGACCCGCGATGTGCAGGTCCGGCGTCTTCAACGTCGACCGCGCGCGGATGGAAGGATGGACCTCGTGAGCGATCGGCTATTCCTCCTCCTCGGTGACGACGACTTCTTGACGGGACGCGTGATCTCCCGCATCGGTGCGGAGCGATCCCGTGAGGCGGGCGTCGATGTGCCCGTGACTCGTGTGCGGGCAGGCGAGGTCACGGCACCCGAATTGGCCGAACTGCTCAGTCCGTCGCTGTTCGCCGACGAGCGGATCGTCGTCATCGAGGCGGCCGACGCCGCAGGCAAAGAGCCCGCCGGATTGATCGCGGCGACGGCGAAGTCGGTGCCGGACGGCATCACGATGGTCGTCATCCACTCCGGCGGCGGACGCCAGAAATCGATGGTCGGTCTCCTCAAGAAGGAAGGGGCGCAGGAGTTCGCGTGCGTGGCGCCGAAATGGCCGAACGAGCGTGTGGACTTCGTGCGCGCCGAGTTCCGGGAGATCGGGGTCAAAGTGAGTCCCGAGGTCATCGAACTCGTCACGGACATGGTCGGCTCGGATCTGCGGGAGTTGTCGGCGGCCTGCCATCAATTGGTCGCTGACACCGGCGGGAAGGTCGACGCCGCAGCGGTCCGCACCTATTACACCGGGCGGGCGGAAGTGACCGGATTCGAGGTCGCCGACAAGGCCGTCACCGGCGATCTCGCCGGCGCGATGGAATCACTCGCCTGGGCTCAGCACCACGGGACCGCGCGCGTCCTGCTGGCCGATGCTCTCGCCGAAGCGGTATTCGGCATCGCACGTGTGCGGTCGATGGGCGGCGCAGACAAATACTCGGTCGCCTCCGAACTCGGCATGCCGCCGGGCCGCGTGGGAAAGATCCAGGGTCAGGCCCGTGCGTGGGACTCGGCGTCGATCGGGAAGGCGATGCTCGTCGTCGCGCAGCTCAACGGCGACGTGAAGGGCCAGGCCGCTGATATGGACTACGCCCTCGAATATGCGGTGTCGCAGGTCGCGCAGCTGAGGCCGCGGCGGGGTCGATAGCAGAAAAACCCCGACGGTCGCGTGGACACCGTCGGGGTCATCTGGTTACTGCTATGAAGATCTTTTCTGACGTCTCGCAGGCCGCGTGGCCGCGAAGGATTCAGAGCTTGTTGACTGCGAGAGCCATGGCCGACTTCTTGTTGGCGGCCTGGTTCTTGTGGATGACGCCCTTCGAGGCGGCCTTGTCGAGCTCCTTGCTCGTGCTGACCAGCAGTTCGGACGACTTGTCCTTGTCGCCCGACGCGACGCTCTCGCGGAAGGTGCGGATCGAAGTACGCAGAGCCGACTTGATCGACTGGTTGCGCTGACGGCGCGCCTCGTTGGTCTTGTTCCGCTTGATCTGCGACTTGATGTTTGCCACGCGAATTCCTTCTCGTCGTTTGTCAGCGGCCGTACGGCCGACCGTCGTGATGTGTTCTGGGCAGCGCTCCGCGACCGAGAGGTCGGCGACGAGTGCAACAGCGATCAACGATACCAGCGTGCGCGTACGCACCCAAATCCGTGAAGCACATCGTGCCCGGTACCGACGAGGTGGCTCGGTTGTAATCATCGTGATTCTAATAGGGTGGGGCCATGTCTGTCGTCTACGTCCACGTCGGTCTGCCGAAGACCGGCACCACGCACGTCCAGAGTCGTCTCTGGCGGAACCGGAATCATGCGATGGCTGCGGGTCTGCTGTACCCGGGCGTCAACATGGACGACCACTTCCATGCCGCGACCCACCTGCAACCCGAGCGGTACCTCGACTGGGCACGACCCGAGCATGCGGGAGCGTGGTCCGCGATGGTCGAACAGATGCGTCAGTGGCCGCAGCGTTCGCTCGTCTCGCATGAGTTGTTCGCGAACGCGGGAGCGGATCGGATCCGTCGACTGGTCGCCGATTTGTCGTTCGCCGACGAGGTCCACGCGATCCTCACCGTGCGTGACCTCGGCCGTCAGGTCCCGTCGGTCTGGCAGGAGAACGTCAAGAACCAGCGTCGCGCGACCCTCGACGAGTTCCTTGCCTCGATCAGCGCGGGGCCCGAGGCGCCGGGCGATGAACCGTTCTGGGAGTTCCAGGACTACCGGCGCATCCTCGCCGACTGGTCGGCGGTCATCGGTGCCGAGCGGGTGCATGTCGTGACAGTCCCGGCGAAGGGAACCAGCAAGCCCGGCGACGGGCTGTGGGAGCGCTTCTTACGCGTGATCGACCTCGACCCGGCGCGACTGCCCGAGCCGACAGTGCGTGACAACAGCTCGTTGTCGGCGTCGCAGACCGAGTTCCTCCGACAGCTCAACACCCGCCTCCAGCCGACCGACGTCGAATGGAGTCGCTACGAGCGGCTGGTCAAGCACGTCCTCATCCACGAAGTGATGTCGAACATCGACGCAGGCGCTCCCGTCGGGCTCGCTGCGGGACAGGTCGACTGGGTGGCTGACTACTCCGACGAACTCGTGTCGGCCATCATCGACGGCGGATACCCGGTGTCGGGGACGGTCGATGATCTGCGCGTCGCGCCCGGTGGGACGGACTCGGCGCCCCTCACCGACGGGCAGGTGTTCGACGCGGCGCTCGACGCGATCGCCGAGTGGGTCAAGGTCTCGGAGATCGTCGACCCGCCCGTGCGGTTGAAGACGCGCGTGGGCAACGTCGTTCGCGCCGTGCGACGTCGTTCGCAGGCCTTGCGGAGATAGCTCAGCTCCAGCCGAACCGTTCGCGCAGGGTGTCCGCGACCCTGTTGAACAGTTCCCGGTCACAGACGGCACCCTCCCGGCGGATGCCGTGCTCGGCGACCAGTAGGACGCGGTCGAGTCGAACGAAGCTCTCGCGTCCTTCGCGGTCCCAGCTGCCCGATCCGATGGCCTGCCAGTCGTCGTCGCCCCGGTGATAGTCCTTGCTCGACAGCATGAGCCCCAACAGGTGCTCGTCGTCGCGCCCGACGACGAGCACGGGCCGGTCCTTGCCTTGACTCGCGTCCTCTTCGAACGGTACCCAGGTCCATACGATCTCACCGGGGTCGGCGCTGCCATCGAGATCCGGGGCGTACACGACGCTCCGGGCGAGGTCGCCCGTCGCTCTCTCGGCGGGTCTCATCGGCTGGCTCGGAACTCGCGCGCAGCAGGCGCCAACCAGTCTTCGACCGCGTCTGCGGTCGTCGGGCCGACGCCGCTACGAGTGGGCCGCAGGCTGTGATCGGCCTTCTCGATCTCCAGTAGCCGCACCTGGCCGCCGAACATCGGGATGATCGCGGCGAACTCGGCGGAGGTTCCGAACGCGTCCGAACGCCCGTGGACGATGAGGGTCGGCGGTGTGATCTGGGGGAGGTGCTCGGTCCGGGCCTTCTCCGATTTGCCCGGCGGGTGCAGGGGATAGGAGGTCAGGAGTAGTCCGTCGGCGAGAGTCGAGTCCTCGGCGACTGCCATCGACGCCTGTCGCCCTCCGTACGACTGACCGCCGACGATCACCGGACCGTTCGTGTCGACCTCCGAGCGCACGGCCCCGACAGCCGCGCGGATCCCGTCCCGGTCGGCGGCGGCCTTCGACGGTGACGGCGGGCCCTTCGGTCGCTGCTGGCGATACGGGAGGTCGATCCGTGCGACGGCGAACCCGCGCCCGGTCAGTGACTCGCTCAGGACTCGTAGGAGAACAGACTGCCGGTCGCTGCCTGCGCCGTGTGCCAGGACGATCAGGCCTACCGGATCGTCGGGTGATTCGAGATCGGCGACGACGGCGTCTGCCGTCACGGTGCTGGCGTTCCTCACGCGGCCGACACTACCGGCGGAACGCCGGAGAATCGTCGCCTGTCGGGTCGGCGTGCGAAACTGGAGGGTGATCTGTGTGCCGGTTCCATCCCGGCCCCGCCGCCCGAGGAGTGAGTTCGATTCCCAGCTTCGCCGATACGACGTTCACCGATCCTGCCTCGATCAGGAACTTCTGCATCATTGCGCACATCGACCACGGCAAGTCCACGCTCGCGGACCGCATGCTGCAATTGACCGGTGTCGTCGAGGAGCGGGCGATGCGTGCGCAGTACCTCGATCGCATGGACATCGAACGTGAGCGCGGCATCACTATCAAGGCGCAGAACGTGCGACTGCCGTGGACGATGGACGGTCAGGAATACGTCATCCATCTCATCGACACCCCGGGGCACGTCGACTTCACGTACGAGGTGTCGCGTGCGCTCGAAGCGTGCGAGGGCGCCATTCTGCTGGTCGATGCGGCGCAGGGCATCGAGGCGCAGACTCTCGCCAATCTGTATCTGGCGATGGAGAACGACCTGACGATCATCCCGGTCTTGAACAAGATCGATCTGCCCGCCGCCGACCCGGACCGGTACGCGTCCGAGATCGCGCACATCATCGGCTGCGAACCCGAGGACGTCCTGCGTGTCTCCGGTAAGACCGGAGAAGGCGTACCCGCACTGCTCGACGCGGCGATCAGGCAGATTCCGGCGCCCGTCGGCGACTCGGACGCGCCTGCCCGCGCGATGATCTTCGACTCCGTCTACGACACTTACCGTGGCGTCGTCACCTATGTCCGTGTGGTCGACGGCAAGATCGTTCCCCGCGAGAAGATCGCGATGATGTCGACGGGCGCGACGCACGAACTGCTCGAGGTCGGCATCGTCTCGCCCGAGCCGAAGGCGAGCAAGGGGCTCGGGGTCGGTGAGGTCGGCTACCTGATCACCGGTGTGAAGGACGTCCGCCAGTCGAAGGTCGGCGACACGGTCACGAGCGCGCGGGGCGGCGCCCCGGAGCCGTTGACCGGATACCGCGAGCCGCGCCCGATGGTCTACTCTGGTCTGTACCCGGTCGACGGCTCCGACTATCCGGTCCTCCGCGAAGCGCTCGAGAAGTTGCAGCTCAACGACGCGGCACTGACCTTCGAGCCCGAGACGTCGGTGGCCCTCGGCTTCGGTTTCCGCTGTGGCTTCCTCGGGCTGCTGCACATGGAGATCACCCGCGAGCGCCTCGAGCGCGAGTTCAACCTGAACCTGATCTCCACGGCTCCCAACGTCGTCTACCGCGTGGAGATGGACGACGGCTCCGAGCAGATCGTCACCAACCCGTCCGACTGGCCGACCGGCAAGACCCGCAACATCTACGAGCCGATCGTCAAGACGACGGTCATCGCGCCGAGCGAGTTCATCGGCTCCATCATGGAGTTGTGCCAGACGCGGCGTGGTGAACTCGGCGGTATGGACTACCTGTCGGAGACGCGAGTGGAGATGCGGTACACACTGCCGATGGCCGAGATCATCTTCGACTTCTTCGACGCACTGAAGTCGCGGACCCGCGGTTATGCGAGCCTCGATTACGAGGAGGCGGGCGAGCAGGCCGCGGAACTGGTGAAGGTCGACATCCTGTTGCAGGGCGAGGCGGTCGACGCGTTCAGCGCGATCGTCCACAAGGACGCGGCGTACGGCTACGGCAACAAGATGACGAACAAGCTCAGGGAGCTGATCCCGCGCCAGCAGTTCGAAGTCCCGATCCAGGCAGCCATCGGGTCGAAGGTCATCGCACGCGAGAACATCCGCGCGATCCGCAAGGATGTCCTGGCCAAGTGCTACGGCGGTGACATCAGCCGTAAGCGCAAGCTGCTCGAGAAGCAGAAGGAAGGCAAGAAGCGCATGAAGACGATCGGCCGCGTCGAGGTGCCGCAGGAGGCGTTCGTGGCGGCGCTCTCCACAGACGCGCTCGGCGACAAGCCGAAGGGAAAGTGACCGGCGTGAACCCAGTCCTCGCCGACTCCGGCCTGCCCTACGGTCTGCCCGACTTCGCGTCGATCTCCGACGACGACTTCCTCCTAGCGTACGACGATGCGTTCGCCGATCATCTCGCTGAGGTAGACGCCATCGCATCCGCTTCCGATCCGGCGACGTTCGTCAATACTGCTCAGGCACTGGAGAACTCGGGTCGTGCGCTGGCGCGGGTCAACGGGATCTTCGTCAACCTCGAGGGTCCCGACAGTAACCCGCAGCGTGCGCAGATTGCGCAAGCGCTCGCGGTCCGGCTCACCGAGCACGGCAATGCGATCGCGATGAACAAGGCGCTGTTCGCGCGGATCGAGGCGGTCTACGCGACCCGCGAGGAGACCGGCCTGACTGAGCCGCAGCGTCGGCTCGTCGAGCAGCAGTACCGGGACGCGGTCCGTGCCGGAGCGGCCCTCGACGACGAGGGACAAGCGCAGATGCGGGAGTGGTCGTCGCGGCTCGCGACGCTTACTACCGACTTCGGACAACGTCTGCTCGACGACACGAACGCGTCTGCGGTGCTCTTCGAGGACGTCGCCGACCTGGACGGGCTGTCCGACGGCGAGATCGCGGCCGCACGGCGAGCCGCAGCCGACGCCGGCCGTGACGGCTGGCTCGTCGCGCTGGAACTGCCGTCCAGCCAAGGCAGTGTCGCCAAGCTGACCGACCCGGCGGCACGACGCCGCGTGTTCGATGCGTCGATCACCCGTTGCGCGCGCGGGAACGAGTTCGACACTCGCGATCTCATTCGCGAGATCGTCGAATTGCGCGCACGCCGGGCACGCCTCCTCGGCTACGCTGACCACGCCGAGTACGTGCTCGCCGAACAGACGGCTCCGAGCCCGAGGGCCGCAGCCGATCTCCTCGCCGAGCTCGGCGGCGCCGCGATGGCGGCGGGCGTTCAGGAACTCGAGCGCATCAGCGACGGGGCCCGTCTGGAGCCGTGGGACGTCACGTTCGCGCTCGCCGCGGCACAGCGGTCGGGCGGCGATGTCGATATCGACGAGTTCGAGCAGTACTGCGAGCTGGAGTCGGTGCTGCGCGACGGCGTGTTCGCCGCCGCACACGCCCTGTACGGGCTGAGCATGACCGAACGCCCGGATCTGCACGGCTACCACCCGGACGTCCGCGTCTGGGAGGTCACCCGCGACGGGGAGGGGATCGGCCTGTTCCTCGGCGACTTCTTCGCACGGCCGTCCAAGCGGGGCGGGGCGTGGATGAACAACATCGTCGACCAGTCCCGCAGCCTCGGGACGTCGCCGATCATCGTCAACGTGTCGAATCTGACGAAGCCGGAGGCAGGCGAGAAGTGCCTCCTCACACTCGATCAGCTGATCACCGTGTTCCACGAGTTCGGACACGCGATCCACGGTCTGCTGTCTGACGTGGATTACGCGTCGCAGTCGGGTACGTCGGTTCCCCGTGACTTCGTCGAATTCCCGTCGCAGGTCAACGAGATGTGGGCGCTGCACCCCGATGTGGTCGGCGGGTACGCTCGGCATTTCCGGACGGGTGAGCCCGCGTCGGCGGCGCTGCTCGACGCAGTGCGTGCGGCGACGGCAACCGAGACCGCGCACTCGACCATCGAATACTTGGCGGCCGCAGCCCTCGACTTGGCGTGGCACCGGCTCGGCCCGGATGAGATCGGTTCGGACGTCCTCGTGTTCGAGGAGCAGGCGCTGCGTGAAGCCGGGCTGTGGTCGGAGCTGATTCCGCCGCGCTACCGCACCACGTACTTCAACCACGTGTTCGCTGGCGGCTACTCGTCAGGCTACTACTCATACATCTGGTCGGAGGTTCTCGACGCGGAGACCGAGCAGTGGTTCCTGGCCGGCGGCGGACTCGATCGCGAGCTCGGACGTGCGTTCGCCGACGCCGTGCTCTCGCGGGGCGACAGCGTGGATCCGGTGCGTGCGCACGCGGCGATGCTCGGCCGTGACGCACAGATCGGACCGCTGCTGGCGCGGCGCGGGCTCGCCGCGACCGGCGAGTAGGGTGACGTCATGAGCGGTGTGCTGGCGTGGTGGGACTCGGTGGAGGAGTGGCTCACCGGTCTCCCCTTCATCCCACAGCTCGTGGTGTTCCTCCTAATCGCCACACCGCTCGCCGCAGCAATCGCCTTCGGGGTCAATTACCTTGTCGGCAAAGCGTTCTCAGTGCTCGCCCGGCGCGACGTCGAGGACGATCACGGATTGGGGATCTAGTCGTGTTCCGTTCCAAAGTGACCATGGCGCTCGTTGCATTGTTGATCCTCGTGATCATCGCTTGGCTGATCCTGCGCTGACGGGACGGGACCCACTTCCACGACGCGGTGCAGGCGCGCGAGCGTCTCGCTGCGGTGCGTCGCGACGAGGAGCGTGCCGTCGAAGTCGGCGAGCGTCGCCGACACTGCTCGTTCGGTGTCCGGGTCGAGACTAGCGGTGACCTCGTCGACGAGCAGTACACGTGGCCGACGCACCAGTGCGCGCGCCAATGCGAGCCGTGCGCGTTGGCCGCCGGACAATCGGAGGCCGGACTGTCCGAGCTCGTCGTCGAGACGGACACGGTCGGACACTCCGACTCGGTGGAGCACCGCGGTCAACTCGGCGTCGTCACGTCGATCCGTGCCGCGCAGCAGGTTGTCCCGCACGGTGCCCGAGAACATCGTCGCGTCCTGATCGACCACGGCGACGACGGATCGGAGATCGGCGTCGGCGACATCGGGCAACGCCACCGATCCGGTGCGTCCGACGAGGCGGATCCGACCGCCGACCGGGTCGCGCAGCCGTGACGCCAACGCCAGGACTGTGCTCTTACCGGAGCCGGACGGACCGGTGAGACCGATGTGCTCCCCGGGGGCGACGAGAAGCGTCCAGGACCGGAGGACGTCGCGGCCCCCGTCGTACGTGAAGTGCACCTGGTCGAAGTGGATGCCCAGCCGACCGTCGGGGACCGGATGCGGATCGACGGGTTCGGGGCTCGTCGTCGGCGCATCCACCTGGTTGGCGACACGAACGGCGTCTGCGGTCAACGGGTGCAGGCGAGTGGCGGTTGCGGCGACGTCCGAGGCTGCGGACACGCCTGCGAGTGCGAGAGCCACCAGCGCGGGGAGAAGCGCGGGTGCACCGTCTGCTGCGGCGAGCACCCCGACTGTTACGGCCGTGACGACCACGTCGCGCACCGTCTCGCTGCGGCGTTCGGCCATCTCGCGGAGTCGATGGACGGTGTTCGCGCGGTCGGTCGCATCCGCGACGGCACCGACGATCTGCCGCGTGATCCCGTACGACAGCACCTCGCGCAGCGCGCCGAGCGCGTCGACGACCCGTACGGACACCAACTCCCGTGCCCGGTCGTCCGCAGCGCCGAGACGCCGCGCGGTGCGAGCCCAGGCCGACGACGTGCACAGGACGAGGACTCCGCCGAGTGCGGTGACGACCGCGGTGATCGGGGCGAGTACCGCAGCGGCTCCGATCGCGCCGACGAACACCACGACAGACGCACCCATCTGTGCGACGGTGTGTGCGTAGAAGAACTCGAGTCGCTCGATCCCGTCCATCGCGATGCTCGCCGACCGACCCGAATGGGCACGACGGTGGGCCCCCGCACTGCGGGCGTACGCGTCGAACAGCACGCTCCGGAGCCGGGCGAGCACCCGGTAGGCGAGAGCGTGCGACACGTCCATCTCATGCCAGGTGAGCACCGTGCGGGCGACGACGAGCGCGAGCACCGTGCACCACCACCACGCGTCCGGCGACGTTCCGTCGACGACGGCGTGACCCACCCCGGCCGCGATGAGCACGGTGAGCGCGACGAGGGCGCCTGCGCTCGCCGTCGCCGCCGCGAAACTCCAGACCATCGCCCGTCGTTCCGGGTACAGTGCGGGCAGCAGCCGTGCGAACGCGTCGACCGCCGCGGGCCGGGTCATCGGACCTCCCTGGTGAGCGCGCCCGCGTCGAGGCGGTACACGTCCGGCACGTCGACGAGCGATTCGGGACGGTGGCTGACCATCACGACGATGCGATCGGTCGCCACCCGATGGAGCGTGTCGAGGACGTCCGCGGCACGCGCGGCGTCCAACGCGCTCGTCGGTTCGTCGACGAGCAGCACGGGCCGCTGGGCGAGCAGTGCGCGAGCCAGAGCCAACCGCTGCCGTTGACCGCCGGACAGATTGCCTCCGTTCTCGTCGACGGCGGTGTCGAAGCCGTCGGCGAGCGACTGAACGTCGGCGAGGATACCGGCCGCACGGCACGCGTCGACCATCTCCGCCCGGGAGGCAGTCCTCGCGGCGGCGAGGTTCTCGGCGACCGTCCCCGCGAACAGCACCGGATGCTGTGACAGGACGGCGACGTCGCCGGGACGTAGCGGGCGCCCGTCCAACTCGATCGACCCGGCGCCCGGTCGCAGGAATCCGAGAAGCACGTCGAGGAGAGTCGACTTCCCTGCGCCCGATGCTCCGACCACCGCGCTGATCGCACCCCTCGTCGCGGTCAACGTCAGCTCGTCGAGCACCGGGGCGCTCGCACCGGGGTAGGTGAACGACACTCCGGACACCCGCAGCTCATGCGCAGACCTGTGCGACGGTGTCGCGACCGGTTCGCCGCGCGGAGCGTCGTCGAAGGCGCCGATCCGGGTGAGTCCGACGATCGCCGAGACCCCGAGGAAACCCGAGTGCCAGTGCTTCGACAGGTCTCGGACGGGACGGAACGCCTCCGATGCGAGGAGCAGGATCAGGTAGACGCCGATCGTCGGCGTGCGCCCTGTCGTCGCCGCGCCGATCGCGGTCGCCGCCGCAGCGAACATGCCGGCCTGCACCGCGAAGTCGGTGACGCCGGTCTCCGCGAGAGACACCCGCATGCTGCGTTCGGTCGCCGCCCGAAGCTCCTCGGACCTGCGGCCGACGGTGGCACGTGTTCCGGGGACGTCGCCGAGCACTCGGAGCGTCGGCATACCGCGCAACGACTCGAGCAGGTCGGCGCTCAGCGACTCGTAGGTGTCCCAATGCTCACGGCTCCGGCGAGCCGACAGGCGCCGCCACACCTTCGGTCCGGCCAGCGCGACGACGACGCCGAGCGCGACGGCGACGGCGGCGATCGGCGACAGGAACAGCAGCGACACGACGACGGCGGGGCAGACGATCGCCAATTGTGCGAGCGCCGGAATGTATTTGGCGACATACGAGTCGGTGCCGTCGACACCGTCCGTGACTGTGGCGCGCAGTGTTCCGTCGCGCACGGTCTCGTCGTGCAGACTCGAGGGCGACAGGACGGCGGTGAGAGCTCGACGGCGGATCTCTCCACGGACTTGTCCGCCGAGGCGCGCGGCCGTCGACGCCTGCGCGAGCATCGCCGCCACCCGTATCGCGAGGATGGCGACGATCGCGGCCAGCGCGACCGCCACCTCGCCGGACCGGCCGTCCACGACGGCTGCCATCGCACAGGCGACGGCGACGGCCTGCGCGACGTGCGTCGCCGAGATCGCGGTGAGCAGCGCGACGGCACCGGCTAGCCGTGCGGGGAACTGGGCGGCCTCCCGCCAGAGGGGGCGGACGATCATCATCGGCGTTCCCCCGTCAGTCGATCGAGACAGGCCACAGCGTGGACCGGCCATGTCCCGTCGACGAGCGTCGTCCCGGACACGGGTCGGCACTGTCGACGGCCGTCGAGCGCGTGACCGTACACGAATCTGGCCGCATCGCGGTGCACCCTCCACAGCCCCGCCAGAAGTGTCGGGGCGTCGTCGGGCGGGGCGAGCGTCCACATCCGTAGACGGTCGGAGCCGAGCACCCACCCCTGCTGTGACGCGCGGGCGACCGTGATCGCGTCGTCGGACGGTCGCCGACCCGTTCGGGACGCGAAATCGGCCACCGCGGGCGATCGACGGACCCGCAGAGCGGCCCGTCGGATCTCCGAGACTCGAAAGTTGTCGCCGAGAGGCGTTGCGGCGAGTGCGATCTCGGGGACCAGACCGCTGTCGGTCCACCGTCGTGCGTCGCCGGCGGGCGGGAACGCAACCAGCGATCGGATTCGGCGGTCGGGGCCGACGAGGACCCGAGCGCGTGCACCGGACAGAAAGTCCACGGCGGCGACCGCATAGGCGACGTCGGCGATCCACAACGGCCACGAGCGGTGCCCGTACCGGGAGTACGACCGACCGGGCAGGACGGTGAAGACCAGGTGCGAGACGCCGGATCCGGCGACGCCGTCGCCGCGACGCAGCAATGTCGCCGATTCCCGATCCACGACGTACCTGCCCGGATCGAGCCCTGCGAATCCGCGGTCGCCGATCACGAGATGCGTTTGGACCGGGTAGGCGCCGCCCGCGGACGGCACCGGCCGTCGCGCGATGCTCGACGGTGTGCCGTCGGGCAGCACGTGCGGTCCGCCGTCGTTCCACAGTCCGTCCACCAGCGCACGGACCCGAGGAGGCGCTGCGACCGGAACCGCGCCGACCGCGGTCCACGGATTGCTTCGTGGGCCGGGCGGAACGGCCGGTCCGGGTTCGTCGGGCGTCCACGCCCGTGTCAGAAGTTCGGGGATCACGGCGTCACATGTGGGGCGGGGGAACGAGGGTGAGCTCGTCGGGCCGACCGTCGAAACGCGACCGCCAGCCGCGTCCGAGCGCACAGTCCCGTAGGCGCGGCATCCCGACGTAGGCGAATGCGGCGGGTGCGTTGGGAATCAGACCCGTGACGACCGTCCGAACCACGCGCAGGGGTGTCAGAGCCACATCCGAGGTGGTCAGATCCCGCGTGATCACTCGATGGCCGCCTTCCGCGAGACGTCGGTAGACCTCGAGCATGTCGATACGCGGCACCGGGACCTCGTCGAGCGGCAGTGTCCCGCCGACCGGGTCGGTGAACCGGTGCGCCTCCTCGTGCACCCGCGGGTCGAGCCACACCTGCACATGCGCGCCCAGGTCGACGACGCGTTCGCAGTCGGGGCCCGCCGCGTCGAGATACGTCCGATCCGGGCGGAATGGAAAATGCAGGCCCTCGGCCATCAGCCCCTCGTCCACCGCGCGGAAGACCCAACCGTCCGCGTCGGTGCACCCCTGCGTGTACAGCCAGGTGTGCACCGCTTCCAGCACGGCTTTGCGCGCCGCCTGTGCCGGATCGAGCGACGCGGAGAACCCCGCGGCGTACAGTCCGCGGACCGGGTCGTGGACCAGCGCGGCGACGGCGGGAGCGAACTCGGACGGCATCACCACCAGCGACACGTCGAGGTCGGCGCCCGCGAGGTCGTCGGTCAGACCCGGCACGCTCGCGGGGTCGATGCCGACCGTCGGCCCGTCCAGATGCCACCACACCTCGAGCGCGTCGCGTTCGATCACCTCGATGACACCACGGTCGCGGGCGTCGTCGGCGCCCTGCCCGGTCGCGATGCCCGCATAGTTGAGGTGGTGGATGCGAGGCAGGTGCCGGAGTCTGGTCTGCCGCCAGTTGAGGTGCACGAGCGACGCGGGCAGCCACACGTCGTCGCCTCGGTCGTCGACGCATCGGGACCACAGGGTCGGGGTGTCGTCGGTCAGACGTTCATACGGGAAGCCGTCGCGAGCGTGCTGCCAGTCGGCGAACCGGGGCAGTTCGTCGAGGCCGATCGGCGTGCGCCCGCGACCGACGAGGTCGGCTCGTGTCGTCACGATCAGATCGTCGTCGTCGAACTCGGCGGGTAGCCAGTTGCCGCAGTAGCGTTCCACGCCTTCGGCGACGGCGGCGATCCACGCACGGTCCGGATCTCCGAACGAGGTGCCGAGCGACACGCGGTCGGCGGGCCAGTCGCCGAGTATGCGGGCGTCGGCGACCGCGGCCGTCATACCGGTGTAGGAGATCGGGGCGCCCGCGGGATGCGGGACCTCCCGCACCGATCGGATCACGCCGCACTCGGGGTCGACGAGCACGGAGACAGGAAGCACTGCGACGGGGAGCGGCTGGGTCACGGAACGGTCCTCTCGTGACGCCACTCGTCTGCGGCGGCGTCGAAGGTCGACGTGGTCGGATGTTCGGGGCACAGGATCGAGGTCCAGCGATCGGGGGTGCCGGGCAGACCGTGCGCGGTGAGCCACGGATCGATGACCGCACCCGAGCCGGATCCGATCCGATGCCCCCACGGCCCGACGGCGAAATGAGACGGTCCGGTCCATTCGCGGGCGAGCCGCCGAGCATCGTGATCGAAGAAGTCGTAGGCGCCGCTGAGGACCAGAAGCGGTGCACGGACGTCGGCGAACCGTCGGGACACGTCGACCGGGGCCGCCGCCCAGAGCTCGCGCCACGCCCGACGTGTCGGTTCGGGCCAGCCCCATGCGTCGGCCGCCGCGGACACGTCCGTCGCCGCGACCGCGGTGCGGGCGTCGAGTTCGACATCGGACAGCGGACCCTGTGCGGTCCGGGTGTGCCCGTGTTCGTGCCACCAGCCGATACGGTGACGGATCTGACGGACGCCGTTCGCATCGACGGTCGTCTCGGCCGGACCGAGGACGGGGACCGCGACGATCACCGCCGCGACCGGCGCCCTGCTCGCCCGTGCTGCCTCGAGCGCGGTGTGAGCGGCGTACGACGCTCCGTACACGACGACGGGCAGCCCGGGGCGGATCCGTGTGACGGCGTCGAGCGCAGCTCGACCGTCGGCGGACTCGTGACGGTAGGGCAGCCATGCGCCGTCGGACCGGTAGCGTCCTCGGACGTCCTGGACCAGGCACTCGTAGCCGCGGCTCGCCCACGCCCGGCCGATCGATTCGTGGCGGGAAGCGTCGTAGGGGGTGCGGATCACGACGAGAGCGCGCGGATCGTCACTCGTCCACAGGAGTCCTCGGAGCTCGGTGCCGTCGTCGGCGCCGACGGTGTGCTCCCGTGCGTCCGGCGGGACCGTCATCGCTGTGCTGTTCCGGTGGCTGCGGTTTCGCTGTCGGCGGGCGCTGGATAGGACAGGACAGGGTGTTCGCGGGTGCGGCCGGTGGCCGACACGTACGTCCACAGTGTGCGGCGGTGGACGTCGAGCAGGGGATCGTCCTGCGCCCAGGCGAGAGCGACGCCGAGTATCCGGTCGGCGACGCGGATCCGTTCGACGACCGTGAGGTCGGGCGGGTCGGGACGGGTCCGCTGACGCCACGCTCGGACGTGGCGTGGAACGGGGCTCGCCGCGAGACGGCGTCGCGCCACCTGGCGGGCGGACGGGTCGTCGGACGATGTGGCGATCGGATCGACGAACCACACCGATCCCTCCCGGTACGCCCGCAACCAGGCGACGCCGCGTCGAGGCAGTTCGTCGAGGGCACCCCACTCGGTCGGACCGTCGGCGACGGCCACGACGAGTGCGACGGCAGCCGGGTCGAGAGCGTCCGCCCGGTCGTGCCGCTGGATCCGGACGCCGATCTGCGTGAGGGCCTCCGCGATGTCGGAGGCGACTGCGCCGGAGCCGATCACCCCGACGTCCCGACGGTCGTCCGGCCAGCGGGTCTGTGCGTCGGTCTGCTCCCGGTAGGTGATCTCGGCCCGGAGACGGCCGATGTAGTCGTCGACCTCTGAGGCGGTGCGCGAGGGCTCGGCCGCGGTGGTTCCCGCGAGGTGCGCGACGACGCCCGCGGGAGGATCGACGAGGTGGTGAAATCGTCCGGTCGCCGTGCGCAGGACGATGTCGCCGCGATCGGTGTCGTCGAAGACGACCGCACCGGTTCCGGTGACGGCGACGACTGTTCGGTCAGGCAAGGCGGGACTCTCCTGGAGGGTGCGGGTGAGGGCGAGACGCCTCGGGCGGGCGGGGTCGAGTCCGCCCGCCCGAGACGTCGACTCACGGTCGGACCGTGAGGCTTCGGCTCAGTCGAACGGGTTGTCCACGAGGGCGTTCGAGTGGCTTGCCGACAGGTGAGCCAACTGCTCGGGCTCTTCGATCTCTGCGATCAGCTGCGCGTCCATGGGACGTCTCCTTTCGTTGTGGAACGGTCCGACCTGCGCCGGCCCGTGTCTGCCGAAGCGGACTCGAGAACCGTACTTGATAATGGGAACCAATTGCAATAACTTTCGTCGGGTGACTTCATCCGAACTGATCGCCGCAGACCACCGTGCGGGCGTCGTCTACCGTGTCGTCGGCGCGGACGTGTCCGTCGTCGACCATCCGGAGGACACGGTGGCGGCCGAGCACGCGGGAGTCCTCGCGATTCCGGGCGGGGGATGGGCGTACGCCGACGACCTCCGCGGTGAGCTCGCCGTTCACGGCGGTCTCCGACGGCGCGCGTTTCCGATCGCGATCCCCGCCGAACACACGGCGTGCGACGAGTCGGGTCGATACGTCGTCGTCACCACCGGAACAGGTGCGGACGCCATGCCGTGGAGCGACGTGTATACCGTCGTCGACCTCGTCGACGGGCGGGCGGTCCGCATGCGCAGTCGCGCAGGCGAACCGGGTGTCGGGGTCGTCACCGATCAGAGCACGGGTGAACCGCACGTGGTGATCCGCCACCGCGAGCCGGGCGCCGTGGAAGCGCTGTCGGTGCGCATGTGCCTGGCTGTCGGGCCGCACGTTCCGCCGATCGCCGGTCATCTGACCGAGGACGTCGGAGCCGACGGTCACGGCGACGCCGTCGACACCGAGTCCGGTGTGTTCGCCGTCGCCACCGGCCGCGGCATCGAACGATTCGTCGTCGACCGCGGCGTTCCCCGCCCCATCGGCATCGTCGACTGGCCGTTCGCCGGTCGCGCCCACTACCTGAGGTTCGACGCCGCGACACGATCGGCCGTCGGCGTGGTCCGCGGCGGGCCCGCCGACCCCGGACAGTGGGTCGACTGGACCAACCATCTTGTGGCCGTCGAACTCGTCGGCGGACGGACCCGGGTCGCCCCGCTGCCGCCTGGGCTCGCATTCCGGTTCGGCCTCGGCGGATCCCGGGCGGCGGTCGCCACGATCCATCCCGATGGCGATGCGCTCACCGTGATCGGGGTGCGGTCCGACGCTCTCACGCTTGAGCGGGTCGTCGCACTGCCTGCGCTGTCGCGACCGCCTCGACCGGGATCGGTGCCGTGGGACCCGCCCGCGCACCGCCGGTCGGTGGCCGTGCACCCCGACGCCACGTCGATCGCCGTTACCAGGGGCGGCGACGGCGAGATCCTCGTCGTCGCCGCTGACGCCGACGACGCGACCACGATCAGGGTTCCGACCCCGCTCGACGACGGCGGTCTCCTGCACTGGACTGGCGGCGACCTCGATCCGATCGGCCGGTGACGGCGATGACGCATGCCGCCACGCAGACACCGTCCGAGCTCGACGCCGCGCTGCATCGGTACGAGCGGCTCGGCCGCCCGTCCCTGCCGTTGCGTGGATATCGCTGCGACCGTCTGCCGGGACGGGCCCGCCGCGGCCTGTACCGAGCCGCCGACGGTGCTCCGGTCTTCGAACCCGACGGCCACATCCTCTCCTGGGAGCCGTCGGGAGACCGGTCGCACATCGCCGTCCAATGCGCCGCCGCCGCAGACGAGGAGGCCGTACTCGTGATCGTCGACGCCGCGACCGGTGACGTGACCGAGTTCGAAGACGTCCGATGCCGCTACGATCCGATGCTCTGGGATACGGCGTCGTCGCGACTGTCGACGGTCGCGGCGGGGAGCCTGGTCGACGTCGACGTCGACTCCATGACGGTCGTCGCCGTCGAAGACCTGCCCGACGGCAGGTGGCGGTTGTTCCCCGGCGGCCGGGACGGTCTGCTCACGCACAGTCGGCCGGGGCGACCGACTGCGATCGTCGACCGGGCGACGCGAACCCGGATCGGGCAGGCACTGGCCGTGACGGCGATCGTCGACTGCGGCGGGCAGGCGGTGTACGGCGACGGGCGCGGCCTGTACGCGATCGACCCGAACACCGGTCGACGCCTCTGGGCGTGGTCCGATCCGGACGTCACCCCGACGGGTGTGGCGGTCTCCGACGACCGACTCGTCGTCTCCGGTGTCCGTTACGGGCGCAGTGTCGTCCTCGAGATCGTCGATGGCGTCGTCGTCGACGACATCGACCCGGAGACGACGCTCGGCCCGGTGACCGTCAGCGCTCTGGGCCGCGCAGACGGAGCGGCCGTCCCTGTCGACGCGACCGCCGGTGTGACTGTGCTCGTGGAATCGTTCACCGTCCCGCCGACACAGATGTCACTCGACGACCTGCGGAACGGCGAGCGACTCGCGTCGTCCGCGGCCGTCCGCCGGCTGACGGTGCGCGCCGACGACGGGGCCGACCTGTCGGTGGTCGTCGCGGAACCGGAGGCTGAGGGTCCGCGGCCGATGATCCTCACCTGCTACGGAGGCTTCGGCGTCTGCGCCCTCCCGGAGTTCGAGCCGACCGCCGCGGCGTGGATCGAATCCGGCGGATCGTATGCGGTCGCTCAGGTCCGTGGCGGCGGAGAATACGGGCCTGCGTGGCGGGCCGCGGGATACGGCGCGGTCAAGCGGCGCGGCGTCGACGATCTCATGTGCATCGCCCGCGGACTCGTGGCCGCAGGCGTCACGACGCCCGAACTCCTCGTACTCGCGGGCGCATCGCACGGCGGTGTGCTCGCCGCATCGTGCGCGTTCGGAGCGCCCGACGTGTGCGCAGGCGTCGTCGCGACCGCCGCGCCCCTCGATCTGACAAGACTCGACGAGCATCCGCTCGGTCACCGGTGGGCAGCCGAATTCGGTGCCGACGGCACAGCCGAGGGCGATGCGCGGCTCACGTCGCTGTCGCCGCTGCATCGGGCCGCACGCCTCACCGACACCGATGTCGACACCGTGCCCGCATTCCTCGGGGTCGTCCTCGGACAGGACTCCCGAGTCTCGGGCGACGCGACTCGGCGGACCGTCGAGGCCGTGCACGCGTCAGGGGCGCGCGCAGAACTCGCCGAGTACGACGATGCGGGTCACGGTGGAAACCACCTGGACGCGCTGCACGCGATGGGGGTCGATCTGCTCGCGTTCGCCGCCGAGGCGACGAACGGCAGCACCTCATGAGATCGGTGACGCGTGTGCGGATACTGGCTCCCGCGTTGACGCTCGCGCTGGTGTTCGTCGTCGTCGGATCGGCGGCCACCGGGACCATCGAGGTCTCCGTCGGCGACGCCACCCGACTGATCGTCGGCCACCTGATCCCCGGCATGCCGTGGATGTCGGACGGCTCCCTCACGGCCGTCCAGGACAGCGCGGTCTGGCAGTTCCGGCTCCCGAGAACACTGCTCGCCGTCCTGACCGGCGCCGCCCTCGCACTCGCGGGCACTCTCATGCAGGCAGTCGTGCACAACCCGCTCGCCGAGCCGTACATCCTCGGGGTGTCGGCGGGAGCTGGAGTCGGGGCCGTCGGCGTCATCGTGCTCGGGGTCGGAGCGACCGTCGGGATCAGCGCGGCGGCGTTCGTCGGCGCACTTGTGGCGACGGCCGCCGTCTACCTTCTCGCGAGCAAATCCGGCCGCATTGCTCCGCAGCGGTTGATCCTGGCAGGCGTCGCGCTCGGCGCCTTCCTCTCGGCGATCACCAGCTATCTCACGGTGTCGAGCGATGCACAGAACGTCTACTCGATCATGTTCTTCCTCCTCGGCTCGGTGTCGGCGGCCACTATGAGCCATCTCGCGCTGCCTGCGGTCGCGCTCGTCGCGGTCGGTCTGTACGCGGCGTTGCGGACGAGAGCGCTCAACGCACTGCTCGTCGGTGACGATGCGGCGTCGTCGTTAGGCGTCGACGTGAACCGGTTGCGAGGCACCGTCCTGATCGCCGCGGCCCTGCTGACCGGTGCGGTCGTCGCAGTGTCGGGCGGCATCGGCTTCGTCGGTCTCGTCGTGCCGCATGTGGCGAGGATCCTGGTCGGATCCGACCACCGTCGGATGCTTCCGGTCGCGGTCCTCGGGGGCGCCGTGTTCCTCGGCGCCTGCGATCTCGCGGCACGCACCGTCGCCGCGCCGACCGAGGTGCCGCTCGGTGTGCTGACGGCGGCGGTCGGAGCGCCGTTCTTCCTTTGGCTGCTGCGCCGCGACAGCGCCGACGCGGTGGGGATCGACCGATGAGGGTCGACGTCCACGGTGTCAGTGTCCGACGTTCGGGACGGCTCGTCGTCGACGGCGTCGACCTCTGTGTGCCCGCAGGCACAGTGCTCGGTCTCATCGGCCCGAACGGCAGCGGCAAGTCGACGCTGCTGCGCGCGGTCGCGGGCTTGACACCGGCAGCGTCCGGGCGAGTCGACCTCGGCGGGGTCGCACTGACCTCGCTGCACCGCCGAGACGTCGCCCGCCGCATCGCCGTGATGGCACAGGAGGGTTACGGCGAATTCGACATGACGGTCCGTGACCTCGTGTTGCTCGGGCGACTCCCGCACGGTCGCGGTTTCGGCCGAGACTCCGCGGAGGACGTCGACGTGGCGCTGCGCTGCCTCGACCGCGTCGGCGCGCTCGCGTTAGCGGGGCGATCGGTCGGAGCGCTGTCCGGGGGCGAACGCCAACGCGTCATGCTCGCGCGGTCCCTCGCGCAGGACACGCCGGTGCTCGTCCTCGACGAACCGACGAATCACCTCGACATCGCGCACCGGCTCGAACTCCTCGCACTCATCCGCGCAGCGGGGCGGACGGTCCTGATGGCGCTGCACGACCTCGACCTCGTCGATGCCGCCTGCGATCACATCGCCGTCCTCGACGGCGGCCGACTCGTCGCGCACGGCACACCCGTCGACGTGCTGACCGTCGATCGGCTGCGCAGCGTGTTCGGGGTGGCGGCGACGCCGGTCGTGCATCCGACGACCGGCCGTCGGCACCTCATCTTCGACAGACCGACAGAACCGGGGGCCGAGGGGCCCCACCCGCACAGAAAGTAGACACAGCATGAGGTTCGTCAATCCAGGAGCACACTTCGGCGCGGCCGCAGCGGTGCTCGGCGCCGCCGGCCTGCTCACCGCGTGCGGTGCGGGCGTCGACACCGATCGCGCCGACGGCGACGGCTCGCGGCCGGTCACCGTCGACGACTGCGGGCGCGAACTCACCTTCACGTCCGCCCCGCAGCGCGTCGTCGGTCTGATGCCGACGCAGACCGACCTGCTGCTTCGGCTGGGGGCGGGGGACCGTCTCGTCGGACAGGCGCAGACCGGGGTGTCGGATCTGCCTGCCGACACCGCGAGACAGGCGACCGACATCCCGGTTCTCAGCGTCGACGCACCGCCGGCGCGGGAGGACCTTCTCGAGGTCGAGCCGGACTTCGTGGTCGCGCCGACGTCCTACGAGTTCACGGCGGCGCAGGGCTTCGCCGACATCGGGCAGCTCGACCGCAGCGGAGCACAGGCCTACATCGCGGCAGGCGGTTGCGCCGAGCGCCGGAACTCGGCGAAGGTCACCGACGTGCTCACCGACATCGACAACCTCGGTGCGATCATGCGCGTGCCCGACACCGCCGACCGGCTGGCCGCGGACACCAGGGAGCGGTTGCGTGCCGTCGACACCGCGATCGAGGGCCGACCGCGCCCATCGGTCGCACAGGTCTACGCGGAGGCGGGCACGCTCACCGCCATCGGTGCGGGCGTCGAGGCCGACATCATCGAGCGTGCGGGCGGCGCGAACGTCTTCGACGCGTCGTCGCCCGAATTTGCCGACTTCTTTGCCGCCGAAATTAATCCGGAGGAGATCATTGCCCGGGCCCCGGACGTCATCGTGTTCGGGGTGACCGACGGCGAGCACGAGAAGCGCACACGCGACTATCTGCGACGGACCTTCCCCGACGTCCCCGCGGTCAGGGACGGTCGCCTCATCGCCGTCGCGGAGAGCGATCTGCACCCCGGCACCCTCGGCAACGTCGGCGCAGTCGAGACCATCGCGCACGGTCTGCACCCCGAGGGTGCGTGACGGCGCCCCGCAATACCCGGGCACGGACCGAAAGCGAGAAATTCGAATCAGCGTGAGCGCAATGCCGTTCTACGTTGAGGTGCAGGTAGAAACGTTGCTAGCGTCATCGCGTGAACTCGGAGAAGACCCATCGGCGCGTGCGGCGTCCGCGCCAGATCCTCGGCTGTCTCGCCGTGGTCGCCGCGCTCGTCGTGTCGGTCGCTGCCTGCGGCGGCGGATCGACGGACGAGCCGGGCGGCATCGACATCTCGTCGGGCGGCAGGCATGTGAACCTCGCCGCGTATGCGGTCCCGAAAGTCGGCTTCGACACCGTGATCCCGGCCTTCCGTGAGACTCCGGAAGGCCGGGACATCGGCTTCTCGCAGACCTACGGTGCATCCGGCGACCAGTCGCGGAAGGCGGCGCGGGGTCTGCCCGTCGACGTCGTCAACTTCTCGGTGGCCCCCGATGTGACGCGTCTGGTCGACGCGGGCGTCGTCGACGACGACTGGGAGGACCAGCGCCCGAACAAGTCGGTGGCGTTCGGGTCGGTCGTCGCGATCGTCGTCCGTGCCGGCAACCCGAAGAACATCCGGACCTGGGACGATCTGCTGAAGCCCGGTGTCGAGGTCGTGACCCCGAACCCGGGAAGCTCCGGTTCGGCCAAGTGGAACCTCCTCGCGCCGTACGCTGCGAAGAGCGATGCGGGTAAGAACCCGGACGCCGGTATCGACTACATCCGGTCCCTGGTCCGCGACCACATCCACGTCCTGCCGAAATCGGGTCGCGAGGCGACGACGACGTTCCAGCAGGGGCAGGGCGACGTGCTGATCAGCTACGAGAACGAGGCGATCATGCTCGAGCGGGGCAATGCCGGTGCGCCCGCGTCGCAGCGCGTCCAGTACATCGTGCCGTCGGAGACGTTCCGGATCGACAACCCGGTCGCCGTCGTCAACACGAGCACCGACCTCGCCGCGGCGAACTCGTTCGTCGACTACCTCTTCACCCCGGCGGCGCAGCGGCTGTGGGCGCAGGCGGGCTTCCGGCCGACCGATCCGGCGGTTGCGGCGCAGACCTCGGCCGACTTCCCCGGCGACATCCGCCGACTCACGACCATCGACGATCTGGGCGGATGGAGCGACGTCGACGATCAGCTGTTCGGGTCCGGTGGAGCCATCACCGCCGCCTATGACGAGGAGGCGGGCCGTTGAGCCTCGCAGACACCACCGCAGACCACAACCCGGTCGAAGCGGCCAGGCCCCGACGATCGAGCACCGGGCTGACTGTCGGCGTTGCAGGCCTGTGGTTGAGCATCATCGTGCTGCTGCCGCTCGCCGCGATCGCCGTGCAGTCGTTCGACGACGGTCCCGCCGGGTTCTGGGACGCCGTCATCGCGAAGCCCGCGTTGCAGTCGCTCGGCATCACCGTGCTGGTATCGCTCGCCGTCGCGATCATCAACGTCGTCTTCGGCATGCTCATCGCCTGGGTCCTGGTCCGTGACGACTTCCCGGGAAAAGGATTCGTCAACGCGATCATCGACTTGCCGTTCGCGTTGCCGACGATCGTCGCGAGCCTCGTGCTGTTGTCGCTGTACGGTCCGGACAGCCCGATTGACATCCATCTGTCGGCCACCCAGCCCGCGCTGATCATCGCCTTGACCTTCGTGACTTTGCCGTTCGTGGTCCGGCAGGTGCAGCCGGTGCTCATGGAACTTGATCACAGCGTGGAGGAGGCTGCGTCGGTACTCGGCGCGAGCAACCGCGTCATCTGGACCAAGATCGTGCTTCCGGCACTGCTGCCGTCGATCCTGACCGGGGCGGGCCTCGCCTTCACCCGGGCAATCGGCGAGTTCGGTTCGGTCGTGCTGATCGGCGGCAACATCCCGGGTAAGACTCAGGTGTCCTCGCAGTACATCCAACAGCAGATCGAGGTCGACGAACCGGTCAACGCGGCGGCCGTCTCGGTGGCGCTGCTGGTGATCGCCTTCGTGGTCCTGTTCGTCCTGCGCGTCGTCTCGCGCATCCAGACACGTCGGGAGGGTGCGGAGTAATGATCGTTTCGAAATGGACGAGGCTCGGCCTGCGAAGCATCGCATTGATCTACTTGTTCGTCCTCCTGCTGGTGCCCGTCGGTCTGATCTTCTGGCGGTCATTCGAGCATGGTTTCGGGCAGTTCTGGGAATGGATCACCACCCCCGCCGCGATCTCGGCACTGCAGTTGTCCCTGCTGATCGTCGTGATCGTCGTCCCGCTGAACGTGATCTTCGGTGTTGTGACGGCGCTGGCGCTGGCGCGTGGCCGGTTCCGTGGCAGGGGCATCCTGCAGGCGATTGTCGATCTGCCGTTCGCCGTGTCGCCGGTGGTCGTCGGCGTCGCTCTGATCGCGCTGTGGGGCGCAGACGGCTGGTTCGGTGGTCTGGAGTCCTTCGGCATCCGAGTCATCTTCGGCCTACCCGGAATGGTGTTGGCGACGATCTTCGTG
Organism: Gordonia sp. (in: high G+C Gram-positive bacteria); assembly: GCF_052106715.1. Lineage (NCBI taxonomy): Bacteria > Bacillati > Actinomycetota > Actinomycetes > Mycobacteriales > Gordoniaceae > Gordonia > Gordonia sp. (in: high G+C Gram-positive bacteria). The sequence continues at coordinate 44,177 of NZ_JBQEDL010000011.1, read as the reverse complement.
ACGTTGCCGTTCGTCGTCCGTGAAGTGGAACCGGTGCTCCGCGAGATCGGGACCGAGCAGGAGGAGGCGGCGGCCACGCTCGGCGCGACGGGGTGGCAGACGTTCTGGCGCATCACACTCCCGGCCATCCGCTGGGGCCTCACCTACGGCGTGGTGTTGACCGTCGCCCGTGCGCTCGGCGAATACGGCGCGGTCACCATGGTGTCGTCCAACTTCCCTGGCGTGTCGCAGACCCTGACCCTGTTGGTTCACTCGCGGTACACCGACGACTACAACGAGTTCGGTGCATACGCTGCCGCGACTCTGCTCATGCTGGTGGCGATCGTCGTGCTCGTCGTCATGACCATCGTCGAACGACGCGTCCAAGGGCGGGTGGCCGACGCGAGTTCGGCGATCGTCGAAGAGGAGAAGAACTGACATGTCCATTTCGGTGATCGGTGCCAACAAGCGGTACGGGGAGTTCGCGGCGCTTGACGACGTGTCGATAGACATCCCCGAGGGCTCGCTGACGTCGCTGCTCGGACCGTCCGGGTCCGGCAAATCGACGCTGCTGCGCGCCATTGCGGGTCTGGACACGCTCGACTCGGGAACGGTCAAAATCAACGGTCGCGACGTGTCCAAGGCATCGCCACAGCAGCGCGACATAGGGTTCGTCTTCCAGCATTACGCGGCGTTCAAGCATCTGACGGTGCGGGAGAACATCGCGTTCGGGTTGAAGATCCGTAAGCGGTCCAAGGTCGAGATCGAGCGGAAGGTCGACGACCTGTTGGAAATCGTCGGACTGACCGTCTTCCAGAAGCGCTACCCGGCGCAGTTGTCGGGCGGTCAGCGTCAGCGCATGGCGCTGGCGCGTGCCCTCGCTGTCGACCCGCAGGTTCTGCTGTTGGACGAGCCGTTCGGCGCGCTCGACGCGAAAGTCCGTGAGGATCTGCGCAAGTGGCTGCGGAATCTGCACGACGAGGTGCACGTGACCACGGTCCTCGTCACGCACGATCAGCAGGAGGCGTTGGACGTCTCCGACCGGATCGCTGTCCTCAACAAGGGGCGTATCGAGCAGATCGGCACCCCCGACGTGTTGTACGACCACCCGGACAACGTGTTCGTCGCGTCGTTCCTCGGCTCGATCTCGAAGCTGAACGGTGAACTGGTCCGTCCGCACGACATCCGTCTGGGACGTACTCCGGAGATGGTGTTTCCCGGTCCGGACTCCTCGCTCGACACCGGTGTGGTCAAGGCGCATATCCTGCGTGTGGTGAACCTCGGGTTCGAGACTCGCGTCGAGTTGCGGGCCGCGACGACGGGGGAGGAGTTCCTCGCTCAGATCACGCGTGGCGACCAGAACGCATTGAACCTGGTGCCGGGCGAAGAGATCTTCGCCCGAGCCACCAGGGTTCCCGAACTGGACTGAACGTCAGCGGCCCGCAGTGCAGGCCCACGCCCTGATGTGTGAGCCGTAGCCCGCCTTACGTTTGGCGGCGCGCTGGGCGCTGGCGCGGGTCGCGTAGCCGCGGGCGGTGCCGACCCGGGTGCGGTGCCCGCTGAACTTGTAGGCGGCCGCACCGCACGAGCGGTAGAAGGCGATCCAACCGCAGTTGCGTCCGCAGCGTGCTTTCGCCGCACGGACGGCACCGTTCTGTGAGTGATAGTTGACGGCGTACGCCGTGCGGCCGTTGTAGTTCCAGGCGATCGCACCCCAGTAATTGGCGGCGGCTGCTGCGGTCGGAGTGGTGCCGGGTACCACCGTCGCGCCGGTGGCGAGCAATGCCATGATCGCGAACGCTGCGAGGAACTGTCGAAGTCTCATGCGACGACAGTATTCAGGAACCACTCAGATGCACGAACGCTCGCCGAGAATGTCGGTCGTTCGATATACGGTGGCTCCTCTTCTGGTGAGGGAGAGGCGAGATAGCGACGCGCGCAGTATGTCTCGGCTTCTCTTGGGCAAGCGAGGGACTGCCGTCCGATGCATTGCTGACTGCATGGTGCAGACTGATATCCGAACGCAGTACGTTCCTTCTGGAGGTCCCATGCCGATCGATCCGAACACGCAGGTGCTCCTCGATGCGATCGCCCAGGCGACGCCGATGCACGAGATGCCCGTCGAACGGGCGCGTCGCGCGTTCGACACCATGAGCAACCGGTCGGGCCTGCCCCCGGTCGATGTCGCGGACGTGGCCGAGCGCACGATTCCCGGGCAGGCGGGCGACATCGCCGTCCGCGTCTACACGCCGGACGGCACCGGCCCGTTCCCCGTACTCGTGTACTTCCCGGGCGGCGGCTTCGTCGTTGGCAGCCCGGCGTCGGTGCATGGGCCGTGCTCGGTCTGGTGCAGGCAACTCGGTGCGGTAGTCGTCTCGGTCGACTACCGAAAGGGTCCAGAGAATCCCTTTCCGGCCGCCTCCGACGACGCGACAGCGGTGACCCGTTGGGTCGGCGAGCGTGCGGACGAGTTGGGCGGCGACGTGTCGCGTATCGCTGTGGCAGGCGACAGCGCGGGTGGGTGCCTGTCGGCGGTCGTCGCCATCGACGCCCGCGACCACGGTCCGGAGTTGGCAGCGCAGGTGCTGATCTACCCGGCGACCGACATCTCCAAGCCGTACCCGTCACTGAAGGAGCACGGCGAGGGCAAGTTCCTGACGAAGGACTTGCTGCGCTGGTTCGGGAAGAACTACCCGTCCGATCCGACCGACTGGCGGGCGTCCCCGATGCTCGCCGACGACGTTGCCGGGGTCGCACCGGCATTCGTCGTCACCGCAGAGTACGACCCGCTCCGTGATCAGGGCGAGGCGTACGCGCAGCGTCTCGCGGACGCCGGTGTCCCGGTGCAGGCACGACGCTACGACGGGCAGATCCACGGTTTCGTCGCCAACCTTGCGGGCGCGACTGGTCTGGGGCGGACCGCCGTCGACGATATCGGCGAATACCTGGAAGGCGTCTTTCACGACGGTTGAGCATCAACGCTGTAGTTTGCTGCCACATAGTGGCAGTGATCTACAGCGTTAAGGTCCGACGCGTGTTCGCCCCTGTGGATAACGTGCTGTACACATCGGCGGACCGTGGCGATGATCCTGGGTATGCGCGCACCGCCCGAGATCGCGGATCTCCTGCAAAGGCAGGACGGTGTCGTGTCACGCAAGCAGGCCCTCGAGTGCGGCTGCACCGCCGCCGATGTGCGCCGCAGTCTTCGGCGCCGCGACTGGGCGACGATCTACTCGGGCGTGTACGTCGATCACACCGGCCCGCTGACGTGGCGTCAACGAGCGTGGGCTGCAGTCCTCGACGCATATTCTGCTGCGCTCTGCCATACGTCCGTGCTGCCCGGCCTCGGCGACACGATTCACATCGCCATTGAGGCAGACCGCAAGGTGACCAGTCGCCCAGGCGTCGAAGTCCATCGTCGGACAGGGCTACAGGCGTACGTCGCCTGGAACATGTGCCCGCCGCGACTCCGGATCCACGAGGTTGTCCTCGACATCGCGGCGTCGGCCCGCAGCGAGACCGAGGCGATCGCAGTCCTCGCAGACGCCGTGAATGCACGGATCACCGCTGTCCCGCAGCTGCGGCAGGCATTGGCCGCCCGAGCGCGAATGCCGCGACGCGCCCGCGTCGTCGCTGTGTTGACGGACATCGCCGGCGGCACGTGCTCGATACTGGAACACCGGTACCTGACCGGGGTGGAACGGCCGCACGGATTGCCCGTACCGGTCAGACAAGCCCCGACTAGCTTCGGTCGCAAGGGCTTCCGCGATCTCGACTACCCAGACTGGGGAACAGTCGTCGAACTGGACGGGTGGCGGTTCCACGACACGGCGGCCGACCGTGACCGCGACCTCGAACGAGACCTGGACGCTGCTGTCGGAGAACGACGCCTGACCCTGCACCTCGGCTTCGGGCAGGTCGCTGGACGGCCCTGCGAGACGGCGTGGAAGATCGCGACGGCGTTGACTGCCAACGGGTGGCCCGGCCCCTTCGTCCGCTGCCCGAACTGCCCACCCGCTTAACGCTGTAGTTTGCTGCCACTATGTGGCAGCAAACTACAGCGTTAAGCGGAGACGGCCGGTGCGGCCGCGGCGTGCGCTGTGTAGAGCGCGGCGATCGCGTCGACCAACGTCGGGTGCGCGCCGACCGGGCCTGCGACGAACACCGGTGTGTCCAGGGAGTCGAGGACACGCTCGACGCGTTCGGTCAGGAGACCGGCCGACAGGAACAACGGACTGACCGCGATGCGGGAGCAGCCACGAGCCAGCAGGGCGTCGACGGCGCCGCGCACTGCCGATCCGTCCCGCCCGATCCGGGTCGCGAACACCAATTCGACGGGCCGTCCGAGAGCGGCGGCCAACTCGTCCGAGCGTGCCGTGATCGACGCGTCCGACGTCGGATCCGACGAGCCGACGGCGATCATTAGCACGCCGTCGTCATCGCGTAGACCCGCCTCGACGAGCCGGTCAACCAGCGCGGGAACCGGGGAGCGGACGCCGACGACCTCGGTCTGCCGCACTGACAGCGCCGGGTTCGACGCACAGCCGTCCGCGAGTATCGCAGGCAGATCGACCTTGCCGTGGAAGCCGTTGCCGAACAGGAGCGGAACGACGACGGCGTCGTCGGACAGGCGAGCGAGCACGTCGCCGATCGCCGGCTCGTTCAAGTCCAAGTACGCCAGTTCGACGCGTACGCCGGGCAGCCCGACGCGCACCGCATCGGCTACTCGGCGAGCTGTCGCATCGAAACGCGGGTCTCGGCTGCCATGCGCGGCGAGCACGAGAGTCGCACTCATCAGAGCGCCGCGGCCTCGGGCAGGCGCAGCGGGGCGAGGGCGTCGCCGATCAGGCCCGCGCCCAGGGTGTTTCCGCCCTGCGGGTCGATGATCAAGAAGCTGCCCGACTCGCGGTCCACCTGGTAGTCGTCGGCGGCGATCGGCTCGGCCGTCATCAATGAGATGCGTCCGATCTGGTTGAGCTCTAACAACTCCGGCGCGTCAAGCACCGAGAGATTCTGCTCGTCGAACAGGGCGTCGAGCGAGCCGATGATGACCTGCGTCGTCTTGGTCCCGTGTTTGAGGAGCAGGCGCGCACCGGGGCGCAAGGCCTTCTCTGCCAGCCAGCAGACCGTCGCCGAGAACTCCTGAGCGGGCTCCGGAGCGTCGTTGACGGAGGCGATCAAGTCGCCGCGGGAGACGTCGACGTCATCGGCCAACAGCAGTGTGACGCTGCGACCGGTGTGTGCCGTCTGAAGCTCGCCGTCGGCGGTATCGATCTTTGCGATCGTCGAACGGATACCCGACGGCGCGATCACGATCTCGTCGCCGACCGACACGCGACCGGCGGCGATCTGGCCAGCGTATCCACGGTAGTCCAGGTATTCGGGGGTGCGGGGACGGATCACGTACTGAACCGGGAAACGGAGACCGACCGGGCTACGGTCGATCACGTTCGGCACCGTCTCCAAATGCTCGATCAGGGTCGGTCCGTCGTAGTACGGAGTGTTCTCCGACTTGATCGCCACATTGTCGCCGTGCAGCGCCGACACCGGGATCTCCTGGACCTGCTCGGGCTGGTACCCGAGAGCCGCTGTAACCGAATTGAAGTCTGCGGAGATCTGCGCGAACACCTCGGCCGCGTTATCGACGAGATCGATCTTATTGACCGCGAGCACGAGGCGTGGGACGCCGAGCAGAGCCATGACCGCCGCATGACGACGGGTCTGTGCGACGACTCCCGACCGCGCATCCACGAGCAGGATCACCAGCTGCGCGGTCGACGCCCCCGACACCGTGTTGCGGGTGTACTGAACGTGGCCGGGGGTGTCGGCGAGGACGAACGATCGGTTCGGTGTCGCGAAGTAGCGGTACGCCACATCGATCGTGATGCCCTGTTCGCGCTCGGCGCGCAGACCGTCGACCAGCAGCGACAGATCCGGTGTGTCCATTCCACGGTCGACGGACGCCGTGGTGACGGCGTCGATCTGGTCGGCGAGTACCGACTTCGTGTCGAACAGGAGACGGCCGACGAGAGTCGACTTGCCGTCATCGACGCTGCCCGCGGTGGCGATGCGGAGCAGGTCGGGGGCCGGGGCGAGCCCCGTATGTGGAGCAGTCATCAGAAATATCCTTCGCGCTTGCGGTCTTCCATGGCGGCCTCGGAGACGCGGTCGTCGCCACGTGTGGCACCGCGTTCGGTGAGGCGCGACGCTGCGACCTCGGCGAGAACGGACTCGTTGTCGGCTGCGTCCGAGAGGACGGCTCCGGTCGTGGAGCCGTCGCCGACGGTGCGGTAGCGCACCATCCGGGTCTCGATGCTCTCGCCTTCACGCGGTCCGCCCCACGGGCCCGACGTCATCCACATGCCGTCGCGCTCGTACACCTCGCGCTCATGCGCGTAGTACAGCGGCGCGAGCAGCACCTGCTCGCGAGCGATGTAGCGCCAGACGTCGAGCTCGGTCCAGTTGCTCAGCGGGAACACGCGCACGTGCTCGCCCGGGGCATGGCGTCCGTTGTAGAGGTTCCACAGCTCAGGACGCTGACGCTTCGGGTCCCATTGCCCGAATGCGTTGCGGAGCGAGAAGATCCGCTCCTTGGCGCGGGCCCGCTCTTCGTCGCGGCGAGCGCCGCCGAACACCGCGTCGAAGCGGTTCTCGGTGATGCCGTCGAGCAATGGGATGGTCTGCAGCGGATTGCGGATGCCGTCGGGACGCTCGGTGAGGCGACCGTCGGACAGATAGTCCTCGACCTTTGCGACGTGCAGACGCAGGTTGTGGCGTTCGACGATCTCGTCGCGGAACTTGATGATCTCGGGCAGGTTGTGCCCGGTGTCCACGTGCAGCAGCGAGAACGGCAACGGTGCGGGCCAGAAGGCCTTGAGCGCCAGGTGCAGCAGCAGGGTGGAGTCCTTGCCGCCGGAGAACAGGATCACCGGTCGCTCGAACTCGCCCGCGACCTCGCGGAAGATGTGGATCGACTCGGACTCGAGTGCGTCGAGAGTGGTGAACTCGTCCGTGTCGACCGACGGGGCGCGGTTGAGCGGCGGCGTGATCGGGGTGTTGTCGGAAATGGTCATGACGCGTGCAACCCGCATTCTGTCTTGGTGCGCCCGGCCCAACGGCCGCTGCGCGGATCTTCTCCGGCCTTGGGTTTGACGGTGCACGGCTCGCACCCGATGGAGGGGTAGCCCTCGTCGACCAAGGGGTTGACGAGGACGCCGTGCGCGTCGATGTACTCCTGGAACTGCTCGTCGGTCCACGCGGCGAGCGGGTTGATCTTGACCAACCCGAATCCCTCGTCGAACGAGATCAGGGGAGCCTCGGCGCGTGTAGGGGACTCGACGCGGCGGATGCCGGTGACCCACGCACTGAATGGCGCGAGAGATCCCTTGAGTGGCACCACCTTGCGCAGACGGCAGCATTCGCCTGGGTCGGACGCGAATAGGTTTTTCCCGACGAGTTCGTCCTGCTGCTGGACGGTCTGCTCCGGCGTGACGTTGATCAGTTCGAGGTCATAGACGTCGGTGACCGCGTCGCGCGTGCCGATGGTCTCGGCGAAGTGGTAGCCGGTGTCGAGGAACAGCGCCTTAAGCTTCTGCTCGTCGATCGTTGCCGGATCGATCGCCTTCTTCGCGACGTCGATGAGGACGGCGTCCTGCATGTTCGCGGCGATTACGAAGTCGGTGCCGAACGTCTGCGCCGTCCAACGGAGCAGTTCCTCGGCGGTGGCGTCCGGTCCGAGTTGCTGTGCCCCGGCTTCGGCGATCGCCCGCAGCTCGTCGGCGTTCTTCTTAGTTCGAGTCGAGGGATCGAGATCTGTCGTAGTCATGCTTCCCTACCTGAGTTTGTCGTCGTCGGCCCGCGTCGCCCACTCGGCGAAGCGCTCGCCGTCGGTGCGGTCCGCGATGAAGTTGCGGACCAGGCGCTCGATGTATTCGTTGGCCTCGGACGCGTAGATCTTGTGCTGACGCAGCTTGCGACCGAATCCGATGTCGTTGCCGAGGCTGCCTCCCAGGTGCACTTGGAAGCCTTCGACGGGGGTGCCGTTGTCGTCGATCAACTGGCCCTTGAGGCCGATGTCGGCGACCTGCACTCGGGCGCACGAGTTGGGGCAGCCGTTGAAGTTGATGGTGATCGGCACGTCGAGTCCCTCGTTGAGCTCGGCGAGCCGGGTCTCCAGTTCCGGCACCAACTGCTGCGAGCGGCTACGGGTCTCGGTGAAGGAGAGCTTGCAGTACTCGAGGCCGGTGCAGGCGATCAGATTGCGTCGCCAGTTGGACGGGCGCGACTGCAGTCCGACGGCCGACAGAGCGGCGTCGAGCTCGGCTACCTTATCGTCGGGGACGTTCACCACGACCAGCTTCTGGTACGGGGTGAGTCGGACGCTGTCGCTGCCGACTTTCTCCGCGGAGTCGGCTACCGCGTCGAGGACGGTGTCCGAGAGTCGGCCGGACACGGCGGAGAAGCCGACCGCGACTCTGCCATTCTTCTGCTTCGTGACGCCGACGTGGTCGATCGGATGCTTCGGCGCGACCGGGGCTGGGCCGTCGATCAGCTTGCGGTGCAGATACTCGTCCTCGAGGACCTGGCGGAACTTCTCGATGCCCCAATCCTTGATGAGGAACTTCAGGCGCGCCTTGGAGCGTAGCCGGCGGTAGCCGTAGTCGCGGAAGATGCCGACGACACCTTCCCAGACGTCCGGGACCTCGTCGAGCGGGATCCACGCGCCGACCCGCTGCGCGAGCATCGGATTGGTCGAGAGGCCGCCGCCGACCCATAGGTCGAGGCCGGGACCGTGCTCGGGGTGCTCGACACCGACGAAGCTGACGTCGTTGATCTCGTGCACGACGTCCTGCAGACCCGAGATCGCCGTCTTGAACTTACGCGGCAGGTTCGAGTACTCGGGGTTGCCGATGTAGCGGCGCTTGATCTCGGCGAGTGCGGGGCTGGCGTCGAGAACCTCGTTGACGGACAGTCCGGCGAGGGGGGAGCCGAGCATGCCGCGCGGGCAGTCGCCGCATGCCTCGGTGGTCTCGAGACCTACTTCTTCCAGGCGCCGCCAGATCTCCGGGACATTTTCGATCTCGATCCAGTGGTACTGGATGTTCTGTCTGTCGGTGACGTCCGCGGTGCCGCGGGCGAAGTCGCGCGAGATACCGGCCAGGGCGCGGACCTGCGGAATCGTGAGCTGCCCGCCGTCGGTGCGCACCCGCATCATGAAGTACGGCGCTTCGATGATGTCGATGTTGTCGTCGTGGCTGTAGGTGCCGTCGTATCCGTCGGCGCGCTGCGTGTACAAGCCCATCCAGCGGAAGCGGCCGCGGAGATCGGCCTTGTCGATGCCGTCGAATCCGACCTTCGAATAGATGTCCAGGATGCGGCGTCGCACGTTGAGCGGGTTGTCGTCTCGCTTGGACTGCTCGTTGGGATTGAGTGGGGTGCGGTAGCCGAGGGCCCACTGACCTTCGGACTTTCGCTTGGTGGGGCGCGCCCGCTTGGGCGGCGCGGCGGCAGGCTTCTGCTCGGCCGACTCGGTTGATGTGAGCGTCATCGGATCTCCTGATGGCATGCTGCGGACACGGCAGCACGACGGTGGGCTGTTACTCAGGGTGAAGTGACGTGAACTCGGCGCGCCGCGACTAGGCGGCGATGCCGGAGCGATCGTCGGTCAGAGCCGACAGAATGCGCTGTTGACGCGCTTGAGATCGATGTGCCGCCGTTCGGCGAGCCACACTCCAGGGTAAGTCACGAGGTCCATCATGCCACGAGCCGACGTAAGTCGTCTACTTGGGAATATTTTCGCTCACGGTGAGATTTAAACCCTTGTGCGGTGGTGTGTGTCGGGCGCTACACCTGCTGGGGGCCGCCGTCCGCGGGTCGAGTGGAGTCGAGACCACCGTGCATCATGGGGGTGTGGTGAATCGACAGGCTCCCGAGCCGCTCTCCGAACAGGCTCTGGCAGCGCTTGGCTCCGTCGGCACCGGTCCATCCGGTCTGTACCTGCATGTCCCGTTCTGCGCGACGCGGTGCGGTTACTGCGATTTCAACACCTACACGGCGGGCGAACTCGGGTCGTCGTCATCGCCGCAGTCGTGGATGGAGAGCGTCCGCAGGGAACTCGACGCGGCTGCGGGGCTGCTCTCTCCAGTGCGGAAGGTCTCCACGGTCTTCGTCGGGGGCGGGACACCGTCGTTGCTCGGCGGGGACGGGCTCGCCGACCTCCTCGATGCTGTTCGTGACTCGTTCGATCTCGCACCCGGGGCGGAGGTGACCACCGAATCCAACCCGGAGTCGACGTCGCCCGAGTTCTTCACGACCCTGCGCGCGGCGGGCTACACCCGCATCTCTCTGGGCATGCAATCGGCGGCCCCGCACGTACTGTCCGTACTCGACCGCACGCACACGCCGGGGCGGGCGCTCGAGGCCGCCCGGGAGGCGGCCGACGCCGGTTTCGAGCACCTCAACCTGGACCTGATCTACGGGACGCCCGGTGAGTCCGATGCCGACCTGGCCGCGTCGATCGACGCGGTGCTGTCGGTACCGGTCGACCATGTGTCGGCCTATGCGCTGATCGTCGAGGACGGCACTGCGTTCGCTCGTAAGGTCCGTCGTGGTGAGGTGCCGATTCCCGATGACGATGTCCTTGCCTCCCGGTACGAGATGCTGGACGAGCGGCTTCGGCGGGCAGGCCTCACCTGGTACGAGGTGTCGAATTGGGCTCGTGCGCAAGTAGATTCCGGACTACCCGAACCCGACTCGGCCTGCAGGCACAACGAGATGTACTGGCGTAGCGACGACTGGTGGGGCATCGGACCCGGTGCGCACTCGCATGTGAACGGCGTCCGCTGGTGGAATCAGAAGCATCCGGCGACGTACTCCGCGTCACTCGCCGACGGAGCGCTGCCTGTCGCGGGCCAGGAGATCCTGAGCGCCGAGGACATGCACACCGAAGCGGTGATGCTGCGCTTGCGGATGCGCGAGGGGCTCGCCGCCGACGTGCTCGATGAGCGCGAACGGGCACGCGCCGACGTCGCCACCGTGTCCGGCCTGCTCGAGTGGATCGACGACGCCTACGTCCTCACTGACCGTGGGCGGCTCCTGGCCGACGGCGTAGTCCGCGACATCTTGGACTGACTTCGACGAGGTCGGCTCATCCGATCTGGTGGAGGCCGGTCACCCCTCACTCCGGGAGGCGGTGCGCTCCGGCTCTCCGAGCACGACGGGCCGTTCCCGCGAACGGCGCGGACACCGGTTGCAGCGGAGCCGTCGTCTCGACACCCGAATCATCCGCGCCGGGCACGGCGCCGAATCGCGCGAGATGGTCGTCGAGGTCAAACAGGCGAGCGTGGATCAGCGGCCGGTTCCGTAGCGCCGACCGGACGGCGCGGTGCAGGCCGTCCTCCAGGTACATCACGTTCTCGAACTGGACGATGTGTGCGAACAGGTCGCCGTAGAACGTCGAGTCCTCGGCGAGCAGTTTGTCGAGAGCGAGCACCGTCGTCACGGTGGTCAGCTGATCGAGACGAAATTGCCGAGGCGGAATCTTGGCCCAATCACGCGGGGAGAGACCGTGATCGGGGTACGGCCTGCCCTCGTGAACCCCTTTGAAGATCATCGCCCGCCTGGTCTTTCCGCCGGTTTCGTAGAATGGTCGAAGTCCACTGTATTCATACAGCGCGAGGAGGCGCCCCGTGTCGGTAACAGATGACCGTCGCTTTGAGATTCTCCACGCCATCGTCACCGACTTCGTGGACAGTCAGGAACCGATCGGGTCGAAGGCGCTCGTCGACCGACATCAGCTCGGCGTGTCCAGCGCGACCGTCCGCAACGACATGGCCGTCCTCGAAGAGCAGGGGTACATCACCCAGACGCACACCAGTTCGGGCCGCGTCCCCACGGACAAGGGATACCGGCTCTTCGTCGACCGGATCAGCGAGATCAAACCGCTGTCATCGGCCGAGCGCCGCGCCATCCTGTCGGTCCTGGACTCCGGCGTCGACCTCGACGACGTGCTCCGCCGCAGCGTGAAGCTCCTCGCTCAGCTCACCCGCCAGGTCGCGGTAATCCAGTACCCGGTGCTGTCGACGGCGCGGGTCCGACACCTGGAGATCGTCGCCCTCAGTCCGTCGCGCATGCTGCTCGTCGTCATCACCGACACCGGCCGAGTCGAGCAGCGGATGGTGGCACTGCATGAGGCCATCGACGACGACACGCTCGCTCGACTGCGAACCATGTTCTCGCAGGCGCTCGACGGCCAACGGCTCGAAGACGCGTCCGTGGCCGTGGCCGAACTGGCCTCCGAAGCTCCGCCGAGCCTGCAGGAGCCCGTCGTCACGGTCGCGACCGTACTGGTGGAGACACTCGTCGAACGCGGCGAAGACCGACTCGTGCTGGGCGGAACGTCGAATCTGGCGCGGGCGGCTGCGGACTTCACGCCTGCGACCGGCGGCATGGACAGCGTGCTCGAAGCACTCGAGGAGCAGGTCGTCGTCCTCAAGTTGCTCGCGCACACCCAGCGCACCGGCCAGGTGACCGTTCAGATCGGTCAGGAGACGAACACGGAGAACCTGCGCAACACGTCGGTGGTGTCTACCGGGTACGGTGCTTCGGGCACTGTGTTCGGCAGCGTCGGTGTGGTGGGACCCACTCGGATGGACTACCCGGGAACAATCGCGTCGGTGGCAGCGGTTGCGAAATACGTCGGCGAGGTACTCGCCGACCGATGAAGACTTACCGGCCAAGCGAAGCTGGTCGAACGAGAACCGGCTGGTCGAAGAGATCACGCCGACCGATGGAACTATGTGAAGCGTAAGGACTGTATTCACTGTGGCTCGTGACTACTACGGAACTCTGGGCGTCCCTCGGGGCGCGACCGATCAAGAGATCAAGCGCGCGTACCGAAAGCTCGCTCGTGAACTGCATCCGGACGTCAATCCAGGCGAAGAGGACCGGTTCAAAGAGGTGACGACCGCCTACGAGGTGCTGTCGGACCCGGAGAAGCGCCGAGTCGTCGACGCGGGCGGCGATCCCCTCGCGGGGCCCGGGCAGGGTGGCTTCGGCGGCGACCCGTTCGGCTCGGGAGGTCTCGGTGATATCTTCCAGACTTTTTTCGGCGGCGGCGGAGGCGGCGGTTTCGGCGGCGGTCGCGGCCCACGTGGACGCGTCCGCCCAGGTGAAGCCGCCCTGGTCGGTGTCACGCTCGATCTCGACGAGATCGCCGAGGGCGCGCGCAAGGAGATCACCGTCGATACGGCAGTGTTGTGCGACACGTGCACCGGGTCGGGCACGCGGAACGACTCCAAGCCTGTGACGTGCGCGACCTGTAAGGGCGCGGGTGAAATCCAAGCGGTACAGCGTTCGTTCCTCGGCCAGGTCATGACCGTCCGCGAATGCCCCGAATGCCACGGCGTCGGCGAGACGATCCCCGATCCGTGCCTCAAGTGCGGCGGCGACGGACGGGTCCGGTCGCGTCGCACCCTCACGGTCAAGATTCCGGCGGGCGTCCAGGAGGGCATGCGTGTCCGTCTGACCGGGCAGGGCGAAGTCGGTCCTGGTGGCGGACCGGCGGGCGACCTTTACGTCGAGGTCAGCGAAGCGTCCGACGACGTGTTCGTTCGCGACGCCGACGACCTGCACTGCACCGTCCGAGTCCCGATGGCCGACGCCGCGCTCGGAACCGAGATCGAGGTGCCGACCGTCCTCGGGAGCGTCGCGACCGTTGTCGTCGATGCGGGTACCCAACCGGGAGCGGTCGTCAAGGTGCGTGGCCACGGCATGCCGCACCTGAACACCGGGATGCGAGGCGACCTGCACGCACACCTGGATGTGGTCGTGCCGCGCAGGCTCGATCCCACCCAGACCGAACTGCTCAACAGTCTGCGCGAAGCGATCGACGACGACGTCGAACTGGTCAGCACGACGTCGAAGTCGGCCGGGTCCGGCGGACTCTTCTCCAAATTGCGCAACGCTTTCGCAGGCCGATGACCCCGCCGCTCTTCTGGGTCGACGAGATCGCCGCCGCCGGTGACCAGGCGATGGTGACGGGCTCGGAGGGCAGACATGCGGTCACCGTCACGCGTATCAAGCGTGGTCAGACGGTGATCCTCGGCGACGGACGCGGTACGTTCGCCGACTGCGAAGTGCTCGGTACACCGAGCAAGGATCGGCTGACGGTGCGCGTCGGGCGGGTTGAGTTCGTGACCCGCCCGAAGCCGTTCGTCACCGTCGTGCAGGCGTTGCCGAAGTCCGAACGAAGCGAGCTGGCCGTCGACCTCATGACTGAAGCGGGCGTCGACGCGATCGTGCCGTGGCAGGCGTCACGGTGCGTCGCACGCTGGGCGGGATCGAAGGCCGAGCGGGGAGTCGACAAGTGGCGGTCGGTGGCCGCGACGGCGGCCAAACAGGCGCGTCGCCCGTGGATCCCGGAGATAGCCGATCTGGCGACCACGACGGACGTGCGCGAGCGGTGCGCACGCGTCGTCGGCGACGGGGGGACGGTCGCGCTGCTGCACGAAGAGGGGGCGACGCCGTTCCGCTCGCTCGAGTTCGGCGGCGGGCCCGAGATCATCTTGGTGGTCGGACCCGAGGGCGGGCTCGACCCCGTCGAGATCGCCGATCTGACAGCGCTCGGCGGACGGTCGGTCGTCCTGGGTCCCGAAGTGCTGCGGACGGCCGCGGCGGGTGCGGTCGCGCTCGGCGCCCTGGGCGCGGTCACCGACCGTTGGCGTCGCTGAGCAGTGCGTCGCCTCAAGATTCCCTACGGGGACGCACCGAGCAACTACGGCCACTTGTACCTTCCGTCTGCGCAGGCCGAGCGGCCTGCACCGCTTGTGGTTCTGGTCCACGGCGGTTACTGGTCGACCGAGTACTCGCTCGTCGTCTATACCGGCCTCGCCCGACTGCTCGCGCAGCGTGGAGCCGTCGTGTGGAACGTCGAATACCGCAGAGTCGGAGACGACGCAGGTGGCTGGCCGACGACCGGCCGCGACGTCCTGGCCGCCATCGGCGCGCTCGACGGTCCGGTCTCCGACCGGCTCGCGACGGCCGAGGTTGCTGTCGACCACGCGAACGCCGCCGTCGTCGGTCATTCGGCCGGCGGACAGCTCGCCGTCTACGCGGCCGCCCGACTGCGCGGGGTCACTGAACTGTTCACGTTCGCGACAGTGATCGCGCAGTCGCCGGTACTCGACTTCACCGAGACCGGAGCGTACGACCGACCGACCGTCGTCGAACTGATGGGCGCGCCGTTCGAGCAGATCCCGGACCGCTACCGGGAGGCGTCGCCGTCCGAGCAGCCGCCGTTCGACTCGACGGTCGCGGTGATTCACACTTGCGACGACGAGTCTGTGCCGATCGAGATGAGTAGGCGATACGTCGCCGACGCCCTCGCGCGCGGTCAGTCGGCAGTCCTGTACGAGGTGCCAGGCGAAGGCCACGACGCCTTCGTCGACCCGACGTCAGCCGCCACGAGGAAGACCCTGCGTGTACTGGGGATTTAATCACCGATGGCGTCCGATCTGTCCGACGATAGAATGCAAACTGTACCCGCGCGTGCGGGAGTCCAGACGAATGTCAAGGAGTGACGGAATTAGTGAGTGACGGGCCGAATGAGTGAGGAGAGCCGCGATCGCGCGGACGCGGCAGCAACCTCGAAGATCGAAGTCCCGCAAGACCTGGCAGTGGGACTACTCGGCGCGACAGACGTCAACCTGCGGACCCTCGAAGCGCAACTTCCCGCGGACATCCACGTCCGCGGCAATCGGATCACGCTCAAGGGAGCACCCGCCGATGTGGCGGCGTCCGAGCGGGTCATCGCCGAACTGGTCAAAGTGGTGCGCGGCGGGACGACGCTCACTCCGGACCTCGTCCGACAGAGCCTGTCGATCCTTTCCGCGTCGAACGAGTCGCCCGCCGAAGTGCTGAGCCTGGACATCCTGTCACGGCGTGGCAAGACGATCCGGCCAAAGACCCTCAACCAGAAGCACTACGTCGACGCCATCGACAAGAACACGATCGTGTTCGGCATCGGACCCGCGGGCACCGGCAAGACCTACCTCGCGATGGCCAAAGCCGTTCAGGCTCTGCAGAACAAAGACGTGAGCCGAGTGATCCTGACGCGGCCCGCCGTCGAAGCGGGGGAGCGGTTGGGCTTCTTGCCCGGCACGCTCAGCGAGAAGATCGATCCGTATCTACGCCCGCTGTACGACGCCTTGCACGACATGATGGATCCGGAGGCGATCCCGAAGCTCATGGAGGCGGGCGTCATAGAGGTCGCGCCGCTGGCGTACATGCGCGGCCGGACCCTCAACGACGCGTTCATCATCCTCGACGAAGCCCAGAACACGACCGGCGAGCAGATGAAGATGTTCCTCACCCGCCTCGGATTCGGTGCCAAGATGGTCGTCACCGGCGACGCCACGCAGATCGACCTTCCGGGCGGTGCCAAGAGCGGACTGCGCGTCGCCGCGCGCATCCTCGACGGCATCGACGACATCCACTTCGCCGAATTGACCAGCTCGGACGTGGTTCGACACCGACTCGTCGCCGACATCGTCGACGCATACGGGCGCGCCGAGGAAGCGGAGGGTCGAGCGGTATCCGGAGACGCGCGCGGGAACCGCGCCGCCCGACGTGACGGCATGCGCCGATCAGACGGAGGACATCGCCGGTGAGCATCGAACTGTTCAACGAATCGGGTGTCGACGTGCCCGAACACCTGGTCATCGAAGCCGCACGTTTTGCGATGGCCCGGATGGAAGTCCACCCCGGTGCCGAACTGTCGATCACGCTCGTCGACTCGGAGACCATGGCCGACCTGCATGTGCAGTGGATGGATCTGCCAGGGCCGACCGACGTCATGAGTTTCCCGATGGACGAACTGACACCGGGCGGGAGACCCGACGCCGCTGATCCCGGCCCGGCAATGCTCGGCGACATCGTGATCTGCCCCGAGTTCGCGGCGGACCAGGCCAAGAGCCAGCGGCACAGCTTCGAACACGAGGTCGCCGTCCTCACGGTGCACGGGGTTCTTCATCTCCTCGGATTCGACCATGCGGAACCGGACGAGGAGAAGGAGATGTTCGGGTTGCAGGGACAGATCATCGTCGACTGGTACTCCGCGCGTGACGACCGCGTCCGTCTCCAGGATCAAGCCGAGCGCGACGCCAGACTGCTCCGGAACACTGGATTCGCGGACGGCACGGGCGGGCGCTGACCTGATGCGAGATATCGTGTTCCTCGTCGCGGCCGCTGGGCTGGCATTCGTCGCGGGGGTTTTCGCGGCCATCGACATCGGCTTGCAGACCGTGTCTGCGGCCCGCGTCGACGATATGGTCAAAGACGAGCGCGGCGGCGCCAAACGTCTCCGCGTCGTCCTCGAGCAACGGGCCACCTATGTCGGCCTGGCCGTCCTGCTCCGCGTGTTCTGCGAAGCCGCCGCGATCGGTCTCGTCGCCGTGATCGCCGTGGACGGTCTCGGGACGGGCTGGGGATTGCTCGTCACCATCTTCGCCATGACCTTCGTGTCCTACGTGGCGGTCGGTGTCGGTCCACGCACACTGGGCCGCCAGCACGCGTACTCGATCTCGCTGATCGCGGCACCCGTTCTCACGGCGATCGGGGTGGTACTGCGTCCGGTTACTCGTGTCTTGATCCTGATGGGTAACGCACTGACTCCCGGCAAGGGCTTCCGCAACGGCCCGTTCGCCACCGAAGTGGAAGTCCGCGAAGTGGTGGATCTGGCGCAGGAGCAGGGTGTGGTCGACGACGACGAGCGACGCATGATCCAGTCCGTGTTCGACCTCGGCGACACCAACGCCCGTGAGGTGATGGTGCCGCGCCCGGAGATGGTGTGGATCGAGGCCGAGAAGTCCGCGACCCAGGCGATGAGTCTGGCCGTCCGGTCCGGGCACTCGCGGATCCCCGTCATCGGTGAGAACCCCGACGACATCGTCGGTGTCGTCTATTTGAAGGATCTCGTCGAGAAGATGTTGCCGAAACTGACCGTCGCAGGTTTCGACGTCGGCGACGTGATGCGGGAAGCACAGTTCGTTCCCGACTCGAAGCCGCTCGACGACGTCCTCGAAGGCATGCAGGCCGAACGCAACCACATGGCGCTCCTCGTCGACGAGTACGGCGGCATCGCGGGGCTGGTCACGATCGAGGACGTTCTCGAGGAGATCGTCGGCGAGATCTCCGACGAGTACGACACCGATGAGGTGGCTCCGATCGAGAAGCTGGGCGAGGACAAGTACCGAGTGTCGGCGCGACTGCCCGTCGAGGATCTGGGCGAGCTCTTCGACATCGAGATCGATGACGACGAGGTCGAGACCGTCGGTGGCCTGCTCGGTCTGCGACTCGGGCGCGTCCCGCTGCCAGGCGCGAAGGTGAGGTCGCACGGGCTCAAGTTGACTGCCGAAGGCGGTCCGACCAAGTCGGGGCGGCAACGGATCACGACTGTCGTCGTCCGACGGGGCAAGAAGCCGTCGGTGGACGGCGGCCGCGAGGAGTGGGGCGAGGACGATACGCTGCACCAGAACCACGACACATCGATCGGAGAGTCCGCTTGAGCAACCCCACGTCGACGCAACCCGAGTTCCGCTCGGGTTTCGTCTGCTTCGTCGGTCGGCCGAACACTGGTAAGTCGACATTGACGAATGCGCTCGTCGGCGACAAGGTCGCGATCACGTCGAATCGTCCGCAGACCACGCGGCACGCCATCCGCGGGATCGTCAACCGGCCGGACGCTCAGCTCATTCTGGTAGACACTCCGGGGCTCCACCGCCCTCGGACCCTGCTAGGTCAGCGACTCAACGACCTCGTGCGCGACACCTACTCCGAAGTCGATGTGATCTGTGTGTGCATCCCCGCAGACGAAGCGATCGGCCCCGGCGACCGTCGAATCATCGAACAGGTGGGCAGTGTCGCACCGAAGACTCGCAAGGTCGGCGTCGTCACGAAGATCGACCGGGTGGGGCCCGGGAAAGTCGCGACCCAGCTGATGGAGTTGTCGAAGCTGATGGGGCCCGGCGCTGAAGTGGTGCCGTGCTCGGCCAAGTCGGGCCGCCAACTCGACACGCTCTCGGACGTCCTCGTCTCGCTCTGCGAGGAGGGACCCGCGTTCTATCCGGACGGCGAACTCACCGATGAACCCGAACAGGTCCTGATGGCCGAGTTCATTCGCGAAGCCGCGCTCGAAGGTGTGCGCGACGAGCTTCCGCATTCGTTGGCCGTCGTCATCGAAGAAGTCGTCCCGCGTGAGGATTCGGAGATCGTCGACGTCTACGCGCACCTGTTCGTCGAGCGCGACAGCCAGAAAGGCATCGTCATCGGGCACAAGGGTGCACGGCTCAAAGAAGTCGGCACCGTCGCCCGCGGCCAGATCGAGCGTCTGCTGGGCACCAGGGTGTACCTCGACCTGCACGTGAAGGTGGCCAAGGACTGGCAGCGTGATCCGAAACAGCTGGGTCGCTTGGGTTTCTAGACTCGCCCGTCGGTTGGCTGCGCGGGGCCGAGCGCCATCGGAGGTCGAAGGTTCGCCGTGAGTCGGGAACGCCCCTGGACAGCGGCGTAACGAGCGCGCACGGTAGGGACATGCCCTTCATCGATCTGTCCGCAGGCCCGATCGAGTACACCGACACCGGCGGTGACGGGCCGGTGCTGGTGTTCGGCCACGGGCTGTTGATGAACGAGACGCAGTGGCGGGCCGTGATCCCGCTGCTCGATGGGTTCCGGTGCATCGCTCCGACGTGGCCGTTGGGCGCACATCGCCGTCCCATGCACCCGGACGCCGATCTGTCGCAGGCAGGAGTCGCGAATCTGATCGCCGACTTTCTCGACGCGCTCGACCTCCACGAGGTGACCCTCGTTCTGAACGACTGGGGCGGCGGCCAGTTCATCGTCTCGGAGGGTCGCGATCACCGGCTGGCGCGCCTCGTACTCGCATCCTGCGAGGCCTACGACAACTTCCCGCCTAAACCCGCCAGACCTGCGGCCGCACTGTGTCGAGTGCCGGGCGGCTCCTGGCTGCTCATGCAGATCACCCGGACGGCGCTGTTCCGGCACGGGACCGCTGCGTATGGCGGGCTGGCAAAAAGCCGTCTGCCTGACGAGATGATGGACGACTGGTTCGAACCCGCGCGGCGAGACTCTGCGATTCGACGTGACCTCGCGAAGTTCGTGAACGGCTCGCCGTCGAAGCGCATTCTGAACGACTGGCATTCCAAGGTCGTCCGCTTCGACCGCCCCGTTCTGCTGCTCTGGGCGGTGGAAGACCGGATGATGCCGATAGAGCATGCGCGTCGGATGGCGGACGAGTTCCCGGAGGCGCGCCTCGTGGAGATTGACGACTCGTGGACGTTAGTGCCCGAGGATCAGCCCGGGCGCGTCGCCGCCGAGCTGATCGACTTCGTCACGACGACGTGACGCGAGTCGGTCCACCGTTTGTCGGGGCCCGGTGAGAGAATGTGTCAGTGAGGTTATATTCCGATGAGGCGGTGGTGCTGCGCCAGCATAAGCTGGGCGAGGCCGATCGCATCATCACCTTCCTCACGGCCGAGCACGGACTGGTGCGTGCAGTGGCGAAGGGCGTCCGGCGGACCCGGTCCAAGTTCGGTGCACGTCTGGAGCCGTTCGCACACGTCGACGTCCATTTCTATCCGGGCCGCAACCTCGACATCGTCACCCAGGTACACAGTCTGCACGCGTTCTCCGATGACATCGCCTCCGACTACGGTCGGTACACGACGGCGTGTGCGGTGCTGGAGACCGCTGAACGTCTGGCAGGTGAGGAGCGTGCTCCTGCCAGACAACTGCACAGGTTGACGGTCGGTGCGCTCGAAGCGCTGGCCGAAGACCGCCGTGATCGGCAGTGGATCCTCGACGCGTTCCTGCTGCGCGCCATGTCGGCCGCCGGGTGGATGCCTGCGCTCGACGTGTGTGCACGGTGTGCCCAGCCGGGGCAGCATCGGGCGTTTCACGTGTCGGCGGGCGGCGCGGTGTGTGTGCACTGTCGGCCGGCGGGTGCGGCGACGCCGTCCGTCGGAGTCCTCGACCTGATGGATGCCCTTGCCCGCGGCGAGTGGGATCAGGTCGCGGCGGCCACCGATTCGCAGCGACGACAGGCGACGGGCCTGACTGCTGCTCACCTGCAATGGCACCTGGAGCGTCAGCTCCGGACGCTGCCGCTCATCGAACGACATGCGCCGCACAGGTTGGTGGCGCAGGAAGACCAGGTTGTCTGATGGCCCGATTCTCCCGCGCTTCGTCTGCCGATCAGATTCCGACGCGATCGGTACGACCGCCCGACCCTCACCCGTCCGGCGCGACTCCGCCGAGCATTCCGGCGGAGTTCGTGCCGAAGCACGTCGCGCTGGTCATGGACGGCAACGGCCGGTGGGCGCAGGAGCGGGGACTGCCCAGGACTGAAGGGCACAAGCGCGGCGAAGCCGTTCTCATGGACGCGGTCTGCGGATCTATTGAGATGGGCGTGCAGTGGCTGTCGGCATACGCGTTCTCGACAGAGAATTGGTCGCGGAGTCCCGACGAGGTCAAGTTCCTGATGGGCTTCAACCGTGACGTCATCCGTCGCCGTCGGGACGAGATGAACGAGATGGGCGTCCGCGTCCGCTGGGCGGGTCGGCGTCCGCGTCTGTGGCGCAGCGTCATCAAAGAACTCGAAGTGGCCGAGGAACTCACCAAGGACAACACCGTCATGACGCTCACGATGTGCGTCAACTACGGTGGCCGCGCGGAGATCGTCGACGCGGCTCGCGAACTCGCCCGCCGAGCGGTACGCGGGGAGATCGACCCCGACCGGATCACTGAGTCGAGTTTCGCCAAGTACCTCGACGAGCCGGACATGCCCGACGTGGACCTGTTCCTCCGACCGTCGGGCGAGCAGCGTCTGTCCAACTTCTTGCTGTGGCAGAGCGCCTATGCCGAGATGGTCTACCAGGAAAAGCTCTTCCCTGACTTCGACCGCCGCGACCTCTGGGCCGCCTGCCTCGAGTACGCGAAGCGAGACCGCCGCTTCGGCAGCGCCTAGCTTTGTCTCCGGTCGACCCTCACCCTTCCTTCGTCGGCGTGTACTGGTCGAGGAGCTCCACGACGTCGGCCTCGAACTTCTCCTGGGCGATCCCGGTGTTCGTCAGCGGACCCGATCCGTTCTCCAGCTCGTACAGCGCGAGGACGATGTGTTCGGTGCCGACGTAGTCGTGACCGAGGCGGACCGCGTGGCGGAAGGTCAGTTCCAAGACTTTGCGAGTATCGGCGTCGTAGGGGATGAGTTCGGGAACGTCGACCGCCGTCGGCTGCGTCGCGCGGACCGATCGTCCGAGTTCGTCGGCGTCCAGGCCGCGTCGCTTCAATACGACGATCGCCAACGACTCAGGATCTTCGAGGAGGCCGAGCACCAGATGGTCCCGAGTCACTTCGGGGTGGCCCGCAGACTTGGCGAGGTTGTGCGCGGACGCGAGGAGGTTCCGGGCGCGAGGCGTGAAGCGATTGAATCCCTGCGACGGGTCGAGGTCGTTCGCGGTGCCCGGGTCCTTCGGAGTGAACCGCTTCTGGACCGCCTGTTTGCTGACGCCCATGCTCGAACCGATCTGAGTCCACGAGGCACCGCGTCGGCGCGCTTGATCGACGAAGTGCCCGATCAGATGGTCTGCGACTTCGCCGAGATGGTCGCCCGCTAGGACCGCGTCACTGAGCTGTTCGAGAGGGTCGTCGTGGACCTTCTTGATCGCCTCGATCAGATCGTCGAGTCGGACGGGTGGATTCAGACGAGTGTTATCAATCATGCGTCAACCGTAGGTTGACTCCATCATTTCGTCAACCGTTGGTTGACGAGTAAGCGTGGGTTGGTGGCCGATGCCGGTCGGCGGACGGCTCACCATCTCGCTCGCCTACTTCGCGCAGTCGGTGCAGGTTCCGAAGATCTCGACCGTGTGGGTGATGTCGGAGAAGCCGTTCTCAGAGGCGATCTTGGACGCCCACCGCTCGACCGGGTCGGCCTGAACTTCGACGGTGGTCCCGCACGCGCGGCAGACGAGGTGATGGTGGTGCCCGGATGAGCAGTGGCGGTAACGGGTCTCGCCGGAGCCGTCCCAGATCGCGTCGATCTGCTGAGTCTCGGTGAGCGCCTGTAGGTTCCGGTAGACGGTGGTCAGCCCGATGGACTCGCCGCGGTCGCGAAGCTTGTCGTGCAGTTGCTGTGCGGACAAGAAGTCGTCGGTGGTCGACAGTACGTCGGCGATCGCGGCGCGCTGCTTGGTGGACCGTTGTCCGGTGACCGGCTTGGCAGGCTTGGTGGTCACTGATGTCCCTCCCTACGTTCGGTGGCATGCACGAGGGCGTCCACGACGATGTGTGCGACGTGGTCGTCGGCGAGCGCGTACTCGATCTCGCGCCCGCGGCGTGTGCCCACCACCACACCAGAACGCTTCAACACACTCAAATGCTGACTGACTTGGGGCTGATTGAGGTGCAGGGCGTCGACCAGTTCGTGCACGCACATCGCCCGGTCCTGCAGGCTCAGCACGATCGCGACGCGGGCGGGTGCTGACAGTGCGCGCAGCAGATCGCTGGCGGCTGAGTGTGCGGAGTGGTCGCCGACGAGGGCTGCGGGCGCGGTCGGGGTAGTCATACCCCACATCTTATGGGAATTGGTTTTCATTTTGCAGGGAGGCGGCGGGCGACGACGTCGACTGAGGGCCCGCTGCAGACGAGGCGGCACTAGAGTCGAGGCATGGTCATCGGTGCGCGACTCCTGCAGACGCGATGGCTGGTCAGATCGCCGATCCCGCTTTTCCGTGCGGGGTTCGGCTTCGTGTTCGGTGGACGCCTGCTGTTGCTCGAACACGTAGGTCGAAGGTCGGGCGAACACCGGTTGGTCGTCCTCGAGTGCGTCGACCGACCCGACGACGCCCACGTGGTTCTTGCATCCGGGTTCGGCGACAAGTCGCAGTGGTACCGCAATCTCGTCGCCGAACCGCGGTGTTGGATCAGCATCGGTTTCGTCCGACGGCGGCCGAGCACGGCCCGCGTGCTGTCGGCCGAGGAGGGTCGTGCCGTGATCGAGCGATACCGGCAGCGATCACCGAGGGCCTACGCCGAACTCTCCGGGGTTATCGAAGAGGCAACCGGACTCGACATCGACGGCATCCCGTTCGTCGAGCTCGCGCTCGACCCGCGGTAGAACACGTCAGCAGAGGGCGACCGCGTAGCGACCGGTCGCCGAGTCGGATGAGACGAGGGTGTCGTTCACGTACACGCGGCATGCTGCGCGGTATCCGCTGGTCTGGATGGAACTGCTCGCGAGTTGGTATGTGGAGCGTGAGGTGACCGTGAGCGACCCACTGTACCAACCCTCTTCACCGGAGTATGACGGCAACTTCGGATTCTCCATCGTCTGGATCTCGCTGTTGGCGTCGAAGTAGGTGAGCGACTCGTTGTACTGGTAGTCGCTGTAAAACATGTACCGAACGGTGTCGCCGGCAGTCGGCTCGCTCGGGTTGGCGGAAGCGACGGCGGCCGCGGGGGCGAGCGCGGTGGTTGCTGCGACGGCGGCGACGGCGAGGCGGGTCGAGATCTTCATCGGGGGCTCCTTGGGAGAGGTCCGGCCGGGCCCACTGCCTGACCGGTGCGATGAATCTATGACGCGCCTACGACAATTCTTCGCGATTCGGACGTTCGGATGACACTGCGCATTCAGGCATGACGCATGCGATCGGCGCGATGTCTCGACCACCGACTACCCTGTAAACGAACCCTTAACGCATGCATTCCCTAACCCCTACACACGTGGAGATCAGTTAACCGTGGCTGTCCAGTCCAAAGTCGATGCTGTCGTCAACCTCGCCAAGCGGCGCGGTCTGGTATACCCCTGCGGTGAGATCTACGGCGGTACCCGTTCTGCCTGGGACTACGGCCCGCTCGGCGTTGAGTTGAAGGACAACATTAAGCGACAGTGGTGGCGCACGATGGTCACCTCACGTGAGGACGTCGTGGGTCTCGACTCATCGGTCATCCTGCCGCGTCGCGTGTGGGAGGCGTCTGGCCACGTCGACGTGTTCACCGATCCGCTGATCGAATGCACCAACTGTCACAAGCGTCAGCGTCAGGATCATCTGCAAGAGGCGTATGCATTGAAGAAGGGCATCGACGACCCGGACACGGTTCCGATGTCGGAGGTCGGCTGCCCCGAGTGCGGCACCAAGGGGCAGTGGACGGAGCCGAAGGCGTTCTCGGGTCTGCTCAAGACGTTCCTCGGACCGGTCGCCGACGAAGACGGCCTTGCCTACCTTCGCCCGGAGACCGCGCAGGGCATCTTCATCAACTTCAAGAACGTGATGACCACGTCGCGCCGCAAGCCGCCGTTCGGTATCGCGCAGATCGGCAAGAGCTTCCGTAACGAGATCACGCCGGGAAACTTCATCTTCCGCACCCGCGAGTTCGAGCAGATGGAGATGGAGTTCTTCGTCAAGCCGGGCGAAGACGAGCAGTGGCATCAGGAGTGGATCGACGCCCGACTGCAGTGGTACGTCGACCTGGGCATCGACCCCGAGAATCTGCGTCTGTTCGAGCACCCGGCCGAGAAGCTGTCGCACTACTCCAAGCGGACCGTCGACGTCGAGTACAAGTTCGGCTTCGGCGGCAACCCGTGGGGCGAGCTCGAGGGCGTCGCCAACCGGACCGACTACGACCTGTCGACGCACAGCAAGGCGTCCGGTGAGGACCTGTCGTTCTTCGACCAGGCGACCGGCGAACGATTCACGCCGTACGTCATCGAGCCCGCTGCCGGGCTGGGTCGATCGATGATGGCATTCCTCGTCGACGCCTACACCGACGAAGAGGTTCCGAATGCCAAGGGGGGCACCGATACTCGCACGGTCTTGAAACTGGATCGTCGTCTGGCGCCGGTCAAGGCTGCCGTGCTCCCGCTCTCGCGCAACGAGAAGCTGTCGCCGAAGGCGCGCGATCTCGCGGCGGAACTGCGCAAGTATTGGAACGTCGAGTTCGACGACGCGCAGGGCATCGGCAAGCGGTACCGCCGTCAGGACGAGATCGGCACGCCGTTCTGCGTCACCGTCGACTTCGACACCCTCGATGACCAGGCGGTCACGATCCGTGAACGCGACACGATGACGCAGGAGCGAGTGGCCTTGGACAAGGTCGTCGAGTACCTCGGTGGCAAGCTGATCGGCGTCTGATCGCTGCCTGACTGGTCGCGAAGGGACGACGTGGGCCCGAAGGTCGTCGTGCCGATCTGGGTGATCATCCGGGGAGTGTGGTTCTACCGCGAATGAAACGTGGTGGCGCGTCCGCGGGTGTCGGCCTCGTCAGTCGAGGGCGGCGACCACCACCGACTCGTCGGCCCAGGTGGCAACGAGAGTCGTGTGCCCTGTCGCGGGGGTGCCCACGTCGTAGGTCAGGTGCAGTGTCGACTCGAGCTCCGCTTCTCCGACGACGATCAGCGCCATCGTCGTCGCCATCGGCTCGACGGTTCCGTCTGCACGGTGGGCTTCGAGCGCAGCCTGGCCTTGTGCGTTGTGGAGGGCGCGGGTATACGCGTCGAGCGCGACCGGGTCATCGGCGGCCGCGTACACCCATCGGCGACCGAGTACAGAGTGCTCCATGGTGCCGACGGGTGTCGCGCCGTCGAGAGGAGCGCCGCGATAGGTCAGCGGGACATGGAAGATGCGTCCGCCGCGCGCGACTATGTGCGCCTCGATGCCGACTTCGCCCTCCGGGTCGTCGAATCGGTAGGCGGCGAGGCGTTCGACGTCGCCTCGGGCGAGGCCGGCACTGTCGAGAAAATCGCGGATCAACTCTTCTTTCGATGGGGACAGGGTCGCGTCGTAGATCACCGCCATGCGTTGACGGTAGTCCCGGAGGTGGTGTCGCGACCACCGTGCTCGACCATCGAACGAGCTGGGCTCAGTCGAGCTGCGCTTTCAGCGCGGCCACCTCGGCCTGCAACGCAGAGATGCGGTCGATGTAGGGCTGTACGCGTTCGCGGACCTGGGTGTCGGTGTATTGCGGGACGAGACTGCGTGAACAGTTCCAATCGAACGCTTCGACGTCGATGACGATGCTTCGCTCGCAGACAGCCGAGATCATGCCGTCGTCGACGTGGCGCAGGCGGTCGAGGAGATCGGGGTCGTCCGAGACGACGGCGCGACCGAAGACTTTCAGCCGCTTCCGGAGCGGGTAGTCGGCGACGAACAGGGCGACTCGGCCGTCGGCGTCGATGTTGCCCGTCGACACGAACTGGCGGTTGCCGCGGAAGTCGGCGAATGCGATCTTGTTGCCACCGAGATGGTGGACGAATCCGGTTGGGCCGCTGCGGTACTGCACGTACGGCCAGCCGGATTCGGTGACGGTGGCCAGATGGAACTGGAAAGCGTCGGTGAGCATGCGGAGCTCACGAGAGGTCAGCTCCTGAGGTCCGTCGTCGGTGATCTCGGGTCCTGGCGTTCCTGCACCTGTCACTGCGTGTTGACGGGCTCGCGCGGCGTCGCCGTATGCGAGGTTCTGATAGCGGGTGGCCATGCCTCCACTTAACACCGAGGCGCCGCCGGCGCGTAGGACGCATAGTTATGTCCTGCGCCGGTGGTGACGCGAAATCGCAGGCTGGCGAGGACTCTCGGCGATAGTAGAACACGTTCTAATTCCTGTTGTATTCTGTTCCTCATGGATCGTCTGAGCGGCCTCGATGCAAGCTTTCTGTACCTGGAGACTCCAGAGCAACTGATGCACGTGTGCGGGCTGATAGTGCTCGACGCCGCGACGGTGCCCGGCGGCTATACATTCTCGACGATGCGGGATCTTCTCGACTCACGAGTGAAGAAGGTCGACCAGTTCACGCGGAAGGTGCGACGCGTACCGCTCGACGTCGGGCATCCGGTGTGGGTGCGTGACGATCACTTCGACATCAACCACCATTTCCACCGGATGGCGTTGCCGCAGCCTGCGGGATATGCCGAGTTGATGGAGGTCTGTGGTCATCTCGCCGGTCAGCCGATGAATCGCAGCCGTCCGTTGTGGGAGATGGTGCTGATCGAGGGCTATCGCGACGTCGACGGCGTCGAGAAGCTTGTGGTGTTCTCCAAGATGCATCACGCGACGGTCGACGGCGCGTCGGGCTCGAATCTGATCTCTTACCTGTGCAGCCTCGAGCCGGACGCACCGGCGTTGGTCCCGGACCATCCGCCGAAGCACTCGCGTGCGCCAGGCGGTCTGGAATTGCTCGGTCGCGGTGTCGTCGAGACGCTGATGCGGCCGCTCGGGATTCCGAAGTTGGTTCCGGCGTCGATCGGCATGATCACTCAGTCGATCGACCGCGCCCGCCAGGGGACCGCGATGGCGGCTCCGCTGACGGCACCTCGGACCTCGTTCAACGGGACCATCACCGGACACCGCACCATCGCGATCGCCGATATGAGACTCGAGGACATCAAAGAGGTGCGTCGCGCGACCGGTGCGACGGTCAACGACATCGTGCTGAGCATTGCAGGCGGTGTGCTCCGCAGCTATCTCGAGGAGCGCGGGGAACTACCTGACGAGCCGCTTCTCGCCTCAGTGCCCGTCTCGGTGCGCGAGGAGTCGTCGCGCGAAGTCGGCGCCAACAAGGTGTCGTCGCTGTTCGCGCGTCTGGGTACCGACATCGACGATCCGCTCGAGCGGCTTCGCCGGGTAGCCGACGACAATCGGAACGCCAAGGAGCACAACAAGGCGATCTCGGCGGACATGTTGCAGGACTGGGCCGAATTCGCTGCGCCAAGGGTCTTCGGTCTGGCTGTTCGTGCATACGCGGGTCTACGTCTCGCAGAGAAGCACCCCGTCGTACACAATCTCGTCATTTCAAACGTTCCGGGACCGCCGGTCCCGCTGTACTTCCTGGGTGCGCAGGTGTTGGGTATGTACCCGTTGGGGCCGGTGTTCCACGGTGCCGGGCTCAACATCACCGTGCTGTCGAACAACGGCGTCGTGCACGTTGGGATCATCGCTTGTGAGGAGAGCGTGCGTAATCCGCAGACGATGGTCGAGCATTTCCCGGAGGAACTGGAGCGACTCAAGGTCGAGGTCGCGGCGGCGGACGATCTCTCGCAGAGTTAGTCGACGACGGCGCCGCTGAAGGTCGGCGGGTCGCCGAGAAACGGTCGGTGCGACGGCGGCTGATTGCCGTCGACGTCCGTCACGCCGAGTTCCTGGGCGATCTCGGCGCCGATCAGGACTCGCCCGGTGCGGTCCATCAGATGTTCGTCCTTCGAGAGTGCGGCGATGATGCGGCCAGGGAACTCGACTGACTCGGCCGATGCCGCGAGCCCCTCGTACATCGCGGGCGCGGCCTCGAACGCTGCCATGGTGCGTTCGGTCTTGAGGAGTCCCATCCATAGCGAGATGACCGCGACGTCGAACGGTTTGAAGTCGACGGCCATGTCGTGCGCCATCTTGTCGATCGCGGCTTTCCCGACGCCGTACGCGGGGCCGTGCATGTAACAACTGCCGCCGAACGACGAGGTGTTGACCACCAGTCCGGATCCGTTGGCGACGAGCAGCGGTGCCGCGTAGTAGGTCGCCGCGTAGGCCGAGCGCATCCCGACGTCGAACATCTCGGTGAGCGATAGCGGCTTCTCCCAGAACGGGCCCTTTCGGGTGAGTGCCTTGGGGATGGTGGTGGCGTTGTTGACGAGGATGTCGAGGCGTCCGTGCTCATCGCGTACTCGCCGGAACAGGGCCGCGACCTGGTTGTCGTCGGAGTGGTCGACGACCGCCGGGATGCCGGTGCCACCGCGCCGGGTGACCTCGTCAGCTGTCTGGGCGACGGTGCCCGGCAGGTCCGCGTCGGTCTCGGCGGTGGTGCGGCCGGTCACGTAGACGGTGGCACCTGCTGCTCCGAGCGCGAGTGCGATCCCTTTGCCTGCGCCTCGCGAGGCTCCGGTGATGACGGCGATCTTCGGTGAGTTCACGCCTGCTCCTTCTCGGCCCATCGTGCGAGGACGGTGTTCGTCGCTTCGACGAGCTTTGGGACGAACAGGTCGGCGCGCATCACGCAGCAGGAGTGCCCGGCGTCCACCTCGTGGACGGTCGCGCCCGGAATGCGTTGGGCCATCGCGCGCTGACGTTCCGGCGGGATCGCCTTGTCGCGTAACGGGATGACGACGGCGGTCGGAACGTCGATCTCATGAACCCACGGCTTGGTGTGATGCTTGCCGATAGCTGCGAGGGCACGACCGACAGCGAGCGGTCGGGTGGACCGGAACTCGGTGATCGCCCACCGACGGAGGTCGTCGTTCGGGTCGAGCGGTTCGGCCTTCAGGTCGGCAACGGTCGGTGCGCCGCGTCGAAGACGGCTGAACGAGGCACCCATGCCCTGGTGGAAGAGTCGTTCGGTGACTGTGGTCTGGAACTGGTCGGTGCCTGCGCACAGCACGAGCCCGCCGACACGGACGGGATGCTGGCGCCACACGCGTTGTGTGATCAGCGATCCCATCGAGTATCCGGCGACGATCGCCCGGTCGATGTCGAGGGCGTCGAGAACGGCCACCGCATCGTCTGCGCAGTCGCGCAGGGAGAACTCGGACGACTGGATGCCCCGGCCGTGCATCCGCTGGTCCATGGTGATGACGCGAAAGCGTTTAGCGAGCGCGGGGATGCTCGGAAACCAGGTGAGCAGACCGGTGGTCGACAGCGCGTGCAGCAACAGGATCGCCGGTGCGTCCGGGTCGGGGCCGCGGCTGTCGGTGACGAACGTGGTGCCTCGTCCGGGGAGGTCGACGAGGTGGCCACTCGGCACCTTGACGTCGGGGAGCCGTCCGGACGCCGGCAGCAGCGAGACGAGGTCACGGCGTGACGATTTCATCGGTTCACCCCTTCGTTCCGAAACCGAGCAACAGAACTAGAACGTGTTTCAGTGCCGCGAGCCACTATGCCATAGATTCAGTTTGGACTCGGGTCGGGCACGGTGGTCGTGGCATGCGGGTCCGGCTCAACGGCTGATTCTCCGCAATGTCCTCTGAACGGACTAATCGACGTATTTAAGAGAAACCTGATAACCGGTGGTGCTTAAGTTATGGCAAGTGTCACTTCTGCCCCGTCTCTCCCATGATCAGGAGTTCCCATGAAGATCCGTCTCGCACTTGCCGCTGTGGCAGCATCTGCCGCTCTCCTCGGCGGGGCCATCGGCGCACCCGTCGCCCAGGCCGCGCCTGCCACCAACGGCGTCGCCGCGAAGGCCGCGCTGGACTCGATTCAGCCGCAGCCGAACGACGCCGCAGCCGTCGTCGACGGCATTGCGGCCGCGAACGAGGTTCTCAATAAGCTTGGGATCACTCCGTTCACTCCGACAATCGGTGCCTGTACCGACTTTTCGTTCCCGCTGGCGGTTGGCGGTGCGGTTGCCGGTCCTACGACGCCAGGCCTCCCGGATACCCCGTTGCTGGGGATCAAGGATGGAAATTTGACCATCAAGGATCTTCTCGGAAAGGAACACGACCTTAACGCGGTGAAGAAGGGTGAGATTCTCTATGGATTCGTGCCTGTTGGCGTGATTAACGACTCCGGAGACAAGTCCGGCATGCGGGTCGCGTGGTTCAACGTCAACACGTTCAAGGGTGGACTGGGGGCGCCGATGGGCGGGATCACGGACGTGATCGTGGACGCTGTGGAGAAACGAATCAGCGAAGCGGGCCTGCCGGAGGCCGTCACCGGCCCCGCGGTTGCACCACTCAAGACTGCACTCAACCTTCTCCCCTCCAACGGAGTCCGCGGTGGCCTCGTGGACACCGGCTCCGGCACTGTCCTTTCCGCGATCTACGGCACCGTGAAGAAGGGCGACGCGACGTGCTTCTTCTTCCCGTCGCTGGGTATCGCGACCGCCAAGTAGGCGGGCGATGACCGCAGTGCAGTGAAACGATCCTGTGCCCGGGACCATCTGACCGGTGGTCCCGGGCACAGTCGTCTGTGCGCGAAAGTTATGATCACCGTGCCAGCGCGCCCGATGTTTCGGGCAGGGAATCCGGTGCGAATCCGGGACTGACGCGCAGCGGTGAGAGCGACGTTCCGGATCGCATGTCACTGGGTCGAAACCTGCTGGGTCGACACCTGGGAAGACGTCCGGCAACGGTAGACCTCGAGTCCGAAGACCTGCTGGCTCGCGCGGGAGCAACCCCGCGGGATCCACACGCGAGCTTCGCGTTCTGAGCTCGGGCCCGAAAGATTGTGATGTCCCACCTCTCCCGTAACCCGCTGATCGGCCGCAATTCGCTGTTCGGCATCGCGGCTCTCGCTTCGTCCATAGCGCTACTCGCCGGATGCGGAGTGTCGGACGACGCCGCGTCGTCGACCCCGTCTGTCGAAGGATTTCCCGTCACGCTCACGAACTGCGGCGAGCAGGTGAGCGTCGACTCGCCGCCGCAGAACATCGTCTCGCTGAACCAGGGGACCACCGAGGTGCTGCTGTCCCTCGGGCTCGCCGATCGGATGGCGGGTACAGCCACGTGGACCGACCCGGTCCTGCCGTCACTGGCCGCAGCGAACGAGAAGGTCAAGCGAATCGACGACAACTGGCCGTCGCTCGAAGCAGTCCTTGCCGAAGAACCGGACCTGGTCACTGCGTCGTTCGGATCGACCTTCGACAAGGGCGGCACCGCGCCGCGCGCACGGTTCACCGAGTTCGGCGTCCCCACCTACCTGGCCCCGTCGGACTGCGAAGGTAAGGAGGACACCGGTGGCGACGGATCGCGGAGTACGGACTTCACGCTCGACCTCGTCTACAAGGAGATCACCGAACTCGGTGAGCTCACCGGTACGTCGGACAGAGCCGCGAACGTCGTCGCCGATCTCAAGAGCCGAGTGAAGAGCGCAGCCGATTCGGTCAACGCCCGGGGCACAACGGTTCTGTACTGGTTCTCGGACTCGGAGTCGCCGTACATCGCAGGATGTTGCGGTGCACCAGGCGTTGTCTCCAAGGCGCTCGGTCTCAAGAACGTCTTCGACGACACGCACGACGAGTGGCCGCAGATCGGTTGGGAGGAAGTCGCCAACCGGAACCCTCAGGTGCTGGTGATCGGCAACCTGACGCGCGATATCCAGTCAGGGGAGTCCGCACAGAAGAAGATCGACTTCCTGGAGTCGAACCCGGTCACGCGTGAGATGGACGCGGTCAAGAACAAGCGATACATCATCGCGACGGGGGCAGAGATGAACCCCTCGCTCCGCACTGTCTACGGAATCCAGAACGTCGCCGACGGTTTGAACAAGCTCGGCCTGGGTACGTGAGAGCGTTTGCGACTCGACTCCCGACCGTCGCCACGTTGTGGCTCGGCGGACTGGTGCTGTTGCTCGTGTCGATCGGATTCGCGATCACGATCGGACCGTCGGGGCTCGGCCTGTCGGACGTCTGGTCGTCACTGCGGGCGGAGTTGTTCGGCGGCGATTCGGGTCTGTCGAAGCTTCAGGAGTCGATCGTCTGGAAGCTGAGGCTGCCGCAGTCGGTACTCGCCGCGGCGTGTGGCGCGGGACTGGCCGTTTGCGGTGGTGTTCTTCAAGCCCTGCTGCGGAACCCGCTGGCCGACCCCTTCGTGCTCGGAGTCTCCTCTGGAGCGTCGGTTGGCGCGGTGTCCGTGATCCTCCTCGGCGTCGGAGCCGGGGTGATCGGAATGGCGGGTGGCGCATTCGTGGGTGCGCTCGCCGCATTTGCGCTGGTGTTGTTGCTCGCCCGTCTCGCCGGAGGCACGACTGATCGGGTCGTCCTCGCCGGGATCGCCGCCACCCAGCTGTTCTCGGCGTTGACCTCGTTTATCGTCTACACCTCGGCCGACGCCGAACAGACGCGCGGCGTGCTCTTCTGGTTGCTCGGTTCGTTGTCGTCGCCGTCGTGGACGGAAGTGTCCGTATGCGCAGTCGCGACCGTCGCAGGCCTCGTGGTGTGCCTGCTGTCCTCCGGTGCACTGGACGCGTTCGCGTTCGGCAACGACGCGGCCGCATCCCTCGGCGTGAACGTGGCCCGGACCCGGCTGGCACTGCTCTGCGTCACCGCGCTGATCACCGCGGTGGTGGTGAGCGTGTCCGGAGCGATTGGCTTCGTCGGCCTCGTGCTGCCGCATGCGGCTCGGGCCATCGTCGGCGTCCGCCACCGCGTCATGATGCCGACTTTGGCGATCATCGGCGCGTTGTTCCTCGTGTGGGCCGACGTCGCAGGACGCGTTCTGATCGCCCCACGCGAACTGCCGATCGGTGTCATCACCGCGATCGTCGGCGTCCCGATGTTCGTGCTGGTCCTGATCCGTCAGGGGCGCCGATGATTCTGCGCGCAGAAGGTGTCGGCTGGGCGGTCGGCGGAAAGACAATCCTTCACGACATCGACCTCGCGGTGAGCACAGGCGAAGTTGTCGGCCTCATCGGACCGAACGGGTCGGGCAAGACGTCGCTGCTGCGATTGCTCGCGGGGTTGCGCAGACCGAGTCGCGGAGCAGTGTCGTTGGGCGATACGAGGTTGGACGATCTGCCGCGGCGCACCATCGCACAGCGGGTCGCGTTCGTGGAGCAGGCCGCGGTGACCGACCAGAATCCAACTGTGGCCGACGTTCTCGAACT
This sequence comes from Gordonia sp. (in: high G+C Gram-positive bacteria), assembly GCF_052106715.1. NCBI lineage: Bacteria > Bacillati > Actinomycetota > Actinomycetes > Mycobacteriales > Gordoniaceae > Gordonia > Gordonia sp. (in: high G+C Gram-positive bacteria). Next base: position 9,605 of record NZ_JBQEDL010000011.1, on the reverse strand, counting down.
GGGGCGGACACCGCATCGTCGGACATGGGCGATCGGATCGGCCCGTGACCGGAAGATCATCGAGACCGTGGCACGCGAGACCGAGATCTACCAGATGCTCGGTGAGCGGTACGGCTCGTTATCGGGCGGCGAACGTCAACGTGTGCAGATCGCTCGAGCGTTCGTGCAGGAACCGCAGACGATGATCCTCGACGAGCCGACCAATCATCTCGACATCAAATACCAGTTGAGCTTGCTGGAACTGGTGTCCGCCCACGTGCGGGACACTGATGCGTCGGCAGTGATCGCTCTGCACGACCTGAATCTCGCCACGATGTTCTGCGATCGCATCGTGGTCCTGGCCGGAGGTCGGGTAGTCGGCGAAGGTGCGCCTGCCGACACGATCACGGAGAGCATCATCGCCGACGTGTTCGGTGTTCGGGCGCGGATCGTCGACGATGGTGGCGTGTGGGTGCGGGTCGATCGGAACGGAGCATAGCGACTTCATGAACTTCGGCCGGACCGTACTACCCTTGGACTGATGTCGTCCGAGACCTCGAAACCGCGTGCTGTGTCGGTGATCGGCGTGCTCGGACCGGTCACCGTGGACGGTTGCGAGGTGTCAGGGATTCGGGCGCAACGACTCCTCGCCGCGTTGGCTGTCGCCAATCGCTCGGTATCGAGCGAACGACTGATCGACGAGGTGTGGGGCGAGGACCTGCCCAGGTCTGCTCAGGCCGCCCTGCACACTCAGATCTCCCGGCTACGCGGGCTCGTCGGAATCAACGGGTCGGACGGCCGATACCGTCTCGAAAATGCGACCACCGATATTGCTCTCGCCGAGCAGGCTCTGGCGCAAGGCGATCCGGAGGCGGCGGCGAGGTACTTTCGAGGTGATCCGGCCGACGGGGTTCGCATGGACGCCGAACGTCTCCGCGCCCGGATCGACGATCGACGCATGCACGATGCGCTCACCGCAGGTGACTATTCGACGGCCGAGCGGCTCGCCGTCGCCCGCGCCGAAGCCGATCCGATCGACGAAGCGGCCCATGTCGCGTGGATGCGCGCCTTGGCGGGAACCGGCCGGACCTCGGAGGCGCTCGCCGTCTTCGCGCGTCTGCGTCGCGCACTCGCCGAGGAACTCGGAGCCGACCCGGGATCCGAGGCGACGGAGCTCAATGCGGATCTCCTCGCCTGGTCTGCGCGTCCCGCACGACGAACACCGCGCCTGCGCTCGGACTCGCTGATCGGCCGCGACGACGACCTCACGGCGTTGACTCGTCTCGTCGTCGAGCATCGGGTGGTCACGGTGCAGGGGCCTGGCGGAGTAGGGAAGACGTCGATCGCCTCGGCTGTCGGCGATTTGTTCTCCGATCGCGGATCGTCGGTGCACTTCGTGTCGCTCGCCGCGGTCCGCGACGCCGCGGACCTCGTCGGAGTGATCGCGGCGACGCTCGGCGTCGGCGAGTCCGATGTACGGACAAGCGCTTTGCCGAAACTCGTCGGAGATCTCTCGCAACGTCTCGGGGATGCGCTGCGCGGCAACGACACACTGTTGATTCTCGACAACTGCGAGCAGGTGATCGACGCGGCGGCGACCCTCGTCGGGGAGCTCATCGCGAGCCTCCCGGACCTCCGGGTCCTGGTGACGAGCAGATCGCCGCTGTTGATCTCGGCCGAGCAGGTCTACCGACTCCCGGTGCTGCAGACTGCCGGAGCCGAGTCGGCGGGCGTCGAACTGTTCACTCTGCGTGCGCAGTCCGTGCGTCCAGGCGTTGCCCTCGACCCGGACGCTGTCGCGATGTTGTGCGCCCAGCTCGATGGGCTGCCGTTGGCAATCGAACTCGCTGCCGCACGCATCCGGGTGATGGGCGTCGACGAGATCGTCGCAGGCCTCGCGCAACGGTTTGCGCTCCTGCGGTCGGCCGATCGCACAGCGCCTGATCGTCACCGGACGCTCCAGGCTGTGATCGACTGGAGTTGGGACCTGCTCGACGATGAGGCGCGTGCGGCGTTGCGTCGTACGTGTCTGTTCCCGAACGGTTTCTCCGCGACCGCAGCTGAGTATGCGACCGGGATGTCGGGTGTCGCGTTAGCCGATGCGCTGACCGCTCTGGTCGACCAGTCGTTGCTGCAAGTCGACGAAGTCGGCGGACACACGCGGTATCGAATGCTGGAGATGGTGCGAGAGTTCGGCGAGGAACGTCTCGTCGACGCGGAAGAAGCGGCGAGTGTGGGTGCGGCGATGGCGACATGGGCTCGCCTGGTGTGCGACGGGCTGCGGCATCGATATCGCAAGGAGCCAGACCGCGTATTGGTGGCCGAGACGACAACCGAAGTCGAGAACCTCGTGTGGGTGCTGCGCCGCGCAGTCGACGACGCCGACATCGCGACTGCGGTTACGGTCTTCCCGGTGATCGCCGCTCTCTGGTCGAGCCGCGGCCTCCATGCCGAAGTGGCGTCGTGGGCCGAGCGCGTGATCGACATGCTGCCGATCCCAGCGGGGGACGTCGGCGCGCTCCACCAAGCATGGAAGTTGACGGCCGTCGTCTCTGCTGTGCACGTGATGCCGAACAGTTCCCGGCGGCCTCTCGCGCGGGCGATGTGCATGTTGCGCCGACTACATCGACCGGCGCAGAGATACGCCGACCCGATCGAGTTCGTCGCCGCAGTCATTTTGGCGCGTCGGATCCTGCCCGCTTACCGGATCATATTGCGCGCATTGGAACCCGGGCGGCCAGACCTGGTGCGGTGGGCGGCGTTGAGCATGCGATTCAACGTGCGTGAGAACATCGGCGACCTCGACGGGGCCCTACGTGACAGCCTCGAAGTGTCGGCGGCGGCAGGCTCCTCGGACTCCTTCACCGCCGCGATGACCGATATGACGACGGCGAGTCTGCTCGGGCAGCAAGGGAAGTGGGCCGGCGCGCTGGAGCTGTACCAGCGGACCGTTGTGCGCTTCGCGGAACTCGGAGCCGAGGACGACGCACACCAGGTCGGTGTCTACATCGTCGCGACCCTGCTCGCGCTCGGCGACGTCGAAGCCGCCCGTGAACAGCTCGACGATCTGACCGGCGGTTGGAAGCCGGGGGATCGGACACCGCAGGGGAGCGCAGAGTCGGTCGCCGGGACCATGACGGTGATGGCCGAGTACCAGCGGATCACCGGAACCTCCTCGAACGAGGATGTCGCCTCGCTGCTGTGTCGGGGCGCCGACTTGCTGGTCGGTGAGCAGGCGACCGAACGCATGGACCCGGGTGTTATCGGCATCGTCACGGTTGCGGTCGCCGGACTGATCCAAGTGGGTGCGTACGACAGGGCACGGGAGTACGTCTCGGGACTCGCCCGAGTCCTGGCCGCTGCAGACACCGGATGGATCGATGTGCCGCAGACGGCCGGGGTCGTCTTCACATTCGGCGCGCTGGCCTGCATAGCGTCGCCCGGCGATGAGACCGGTGCGCGGTGCATGGCGTTGGCGATCCGACTCGGGGCGCGCCACGACTATCCGGCACTGCACGGACTGCTCGTCGACGCCCCGCGCCTGTCGGGTTGCGGACCCGGCGAGTGGGAGAAGATCAGCTCGTCTGCGCGCAAGTTGGCGCGCAGACGAGCTCTGGATGAAGCGATCGGCTACTTGGCGTTGCGGATATAGGCGCGGACGGCCAGTGGTGCGAAGACGATGATCAGTACGGCGGCGCCGACCAAACTCCATACGACGTGGGTTCCGACGTGGCCGTCATTGCACATCTCGCGGATCGCGGTGATCAGGTGGCTGATCGGGTTCACATTGACGAAGGCCTGAAGCCAGCCGGGCATGGTGTCGACAGGGACGAAGGCGTTCGACATGAACGTGAGCGGGAACATGATGAGCATCGAGACGCCCTGCACCGCCGAAGCCTTTTTCACCAGGCAGCCCATGAGCGCGAAGATCCACGACACGGCGAAACTGCAGACCAGCACGAGGAGCACCGATCCGAGGACACCGAGCGGCTCGGGTCGCCAGCCCATCGCGACGCCGACCGTGAATGTGATGGCGGTGGCGATCAGGTAGCGGATGACGTCGGCCAGGAGAGCGCCGGCGAGCGGACTGATCCGGGCAATCGGCAACGAGCGGAAGCGGTCGAACACTCCCTTGTTCATATCCTCGCGGAGCTGTGTTCCGGTGACGATCGACGTCGTGATGACCGTCTGGACCAGGATGCCGGGGACGATCACCGGCAGATAGCTGGAGATGTCGCCGCTGATCGCGCCGCCGAAGATGAACGTGAACATCAACGTGAAGATGATCGGCTGCAACACGACGTCGAAGAGTTGTTCGGGGTTGCGAGCGATCTTGATGAGGCCCCGATAGGCGAACGAGAAGGACTGGGTCACGGTGTCGGCGAGGCTCACTGTGCGTCGCGGCTCGCGGACGGTGTCGATGGCGATAGAGGTAGTGGTCATGGGTCAGGCCTTTGCGGTGATGGTCAGGAACACTTCGTCCAGGCTCGGCTTGGAGACGGTGATCTCGTCGACGACGATCCCGCGGTCGCGCAGGGCGATGAGGAGGTCGGGAACGAGGTCCTGACGGTGCAGTGGGGCGGTGATACGGCCGGCTTCGGCGCTGAGTGCCGTGGTCTCGCCGAGTACGGACTCGGCGAGCTCGGCGACGGCGGGCGCGTCGTCGCGGTCGACCGGGGTGAGGGTGAGGGTGCTGGTGCCGACTGACTGCTTGAGTTGGTCGGCGGTGCCGTCGGCGATGACGCGGCCGTGGTCGATGACGGCGATCCGATCGGCGAGCTGATCGGCTTCGTCGAGGTACTGAGTCGTGAGCAGGACGGTGCACCCGTCGGCGACGAGCTTGCGGATCGTCTCCCACATCTGTGCACGCGTGCGCGGGTCCAGACCAGTGGTCGGCTCGTCGAGGAACAGCAGCGGCGGGGTGTCGACGAGGCTGGCCGCCAGGTCGAGACGTCGCCGCATACCGCCGGAGAACTCCTTCAACGGCCGATCGGCAGCTTCTTCGAGAGCGAAGTCGGCGAGGAGTTCCTCTGCGCGGGAACGACATTGCGCACGCGACTTACCCAGGAGGCGCCCGAACAGCATGAGGTTCTGTCGTGCGCTGAGATCTTCGTCGACCGATGCGTACTGTCCGGTGACGCCGACCAGCGAGCGCACGGCCACCGCGTCGCGCACGACGTCGAAGCCGAACACCTTGGCGTTGCCTGCGTCGGGCCGGAGAAGTGTGGCGAGCATGCTGACCGTCGTGGTCTTGCCTGCCCCGTTGGGTCCGAGGACGCCGTACACCGACCCGGCGCGGACGGCGAGGTCGACTCCCGCGACGGCTTTGGTGGATCCGAAGTATTTGACGAGCCCCTGTGCGTCGATCGCGAGATCGGCGGCCGGGCCCTGGCTGGTGGCGGCTGTGTTGGCCGAGATTGTCGAAGTCATGCCGACGACGATGCACCGCGGCTCTGTCGCAGCACTTGCATGCGCTTACGTCCACTCACGTCGGTTCGGGAGCGGCCGACTCGGCGGCGAGAAGGAACGACGTGATTCACGTCTAGACCAGGCGTTTCGGCTACACGTGTACGGCGCGATGAGGCACAATGGGAGGCAGTGTGCGCCGCGCGGGCAAGGGGTCCGCGACCCAGGCGTCCAACAGAGAGTGAGCAAGTGGTGGCTGTCAGCGGCAAGGTTGTGCATTTCGACTCGAATCGCGGGTTCGGATTCCTGGCACCGGAGGACGGCGGGGACGATGTGTTCCTGCATATCAACGACATCAGCATCGATGAGAACCTGCTGCGCCCCGGCGCGGTCGTGGAGTTCGACGTCGAGAGCACCGACCGTGGCTCGAAGGCCATGAACGTCAAGGTGACCGAGGAGGCGCCGGTAGGCGATGCCGCGGGCGAGCGCGCTCACCGTCGCGAAGAGAGCCGGGGCCGATTCGGCGATCGGGATCGCGGTGACCGTCGTGACCGTGGTGGCCGCGAGGACCGTGGGCCACGTCGCCCCCGGCACACGGGCGGTCCGCTGTCGAACGAGATCACCGAACTGCTGCTCGACTCGTCGCCGGACCTGACAGCGCGTCAGATCACATCGATCCGTTCGCGAATCCTCGACCTGGCCGCTGCGCGCGGGTGGTCGAACGATTAATTCGGCTGCGTATCGCGCTCATGATGTGGAGCGGATGGTGGTCGAAGGGCGCAAGCTCGCAGACACCGGCTCCGTCACCGAACATCGAAGCGCCTTCTCCCGCGACCGCGCTCGCGTGCTGCATTCGGCAGCGTTGCGGCGACTCGCGGACAAGACGCAGGTCGTCGGACCCCGTGAGGGCGACAATCCGCGTACGCGTCTGACGCATTCGTTGGAAGTAGGCCAGATCGGCCGCGGAATCGCGGCCGGTCTGGGCTGCGATCCCGACCTCGTCGAATTGGCCGGTCTCGCGCACGACATCGGTCACCCGCCATATGGGCACAACGGCGAGCGCGCACTCGAAGAGGTTGCGCGCGATCACGGTGGGTTCGAGGGAAACGCGCAGAACTTGCGGATCTTGACGGCATTGGAGCCGAAGATCTTGCTGCCAGACGGCGAGAGCGCGGGTCTGAACCTGACGCGTGCCTCGTTGGACTCGACACTGAAGTATCCATGGTCGCGAGAGACTCCGGGCAGCAAGTACGGCGCGTACGTCGAGGACGAGGGGGCGCTCGCGTGGGTTCGTGACGGTGCCCCGGACGGTCGACGCTGCCTTGAGGCGCAAGTGATGGACTGGTCCGACGATGTGGCCTACTCCGTTCACGATCTCGAGGACGGTGTGATCGGTGGACGTATCGACTTGCGGCAGCTCGGGGCCCGAGACGACCAGGCAGAGCTGGCGCAGCTCGGAATGAAGTACTTCGGCGGTGACGATCCGACACCGCTCATCGTTGCCGCGCAACGACTCTCGGAGATGGACATCTTTGCCCAGCTCGGCGGCTTCGATGGATCGCTCGACTCGTCCGTCCGGTTGAAGCGGCTCACCTCGGAGTTGATCGGCCGGTTCGCGACCACCGCGATCGCGTCGACCCGGGCTGCCGTCGACGACCGTCCGGTGTGCCGATACGACGCCGACCTGACCGTCCCCGACGAGGTGGCCGCCGAGGTCGCCGTCCTCAAGACCGTTGCGTTGCGGTTCATCTTTTCCGATTCGCGCCACCGCGCCCGACAGGACCGCCAACGTGAACGCATCCACCGGGTGGCCGAGATGCTGCTCGTGACGTCTCCTGGCGGGCTCGACCCGTTCTTCGCGGCTCGGTGGAGGCAGGCACAGACAGACGACGAGAAGGTCCGGGTCGTTGTCGACCAGATCGCGTCCATGACCGAAGGCCGGTTGGAACGCTTGGACAAATCGAGTGCAGACGTGCAGGCACATCTGGGCTGAACGAGGTGCTCGCGCACCAGTAGAGGAGGAACCGTGTACGGACCACTGCTGGCATCACTGACCGGCGACCTCGATCGGAAGGCGGTGCGGGTCGGAGACCCGACGTCGAGCGCTGATGAACTGACTCGTGGCGAACTGCTCAGCGCGGCAGCGGTGGTCGCCGATGCGGTCGAAGGTATGAGTGTTGTGGCCGTCGACGGCTCTGCGAGCATCGAGACCGTCGTCGCTGTGGTCGGGGCACTGATGGCGGGCGTACCCGCAGTGCCGGTGCCTTCCGACGCAGGTGACTCGGAGCGGGCGCACATCGTCGGTGACAGCGGCGCGCAGATGTGGTTGTGCGCCCCCGGCACGGTCGCCGACCCCAGCCCGCAACGACACGAAGTCGACGTGGCCGCGCGCAGCGACAAGCGATTCGAGGAACCGGACGAGTCGGCGATCGGACTGATCGTCTACACGTCGGGCACTACCGGAAAGCCGAAGGGCGTCCGACTCTCCAGGCGTGCGCTCGCCGCCTCCATCGACGGGCTCGCCGACGCCTGGGAATGGACGTCCGACGACGTCCTCGTTCACGGTCTCCCGTTATTCCACGTACACGGACTGGTGCTCGGCGTGCTCGGTGCGCTGCGTGTGGGGTCGTCGCTCATCCACACCGTGCGGCCCACTCCGGCCGCGTACGCAGCGGCGGGCGGGACTCTGTACTTCGGTGTACCGACGGTGTGGAGCCGCGTCTGTGACGACGAGGCCGCGGCGCGAGCGCTGTCGTCGGCCCGCTTGCTGGTGTCGGGCAGTGCACCGCTTCCGGTCCCGGTGTTCGAGAAGCTCACCGCGCTCACCGGGAGGTCGCCGGTGGAACGCTACGGGATGAGCGAGACCGTCATCACCTTGTCGATCAGAGCCAACGGCGAACGACGCCCCGGCTGGGTCGGGCTTCCGATCGACGGCGTGCAGACCCGGATCCGAGGCGAAGACGGGCAGTTAGCGCCGCACGACGGCGAGACCCTTGGTGAGCTGGAAGTGAGCGGGCCGACGGTGTTTGACGGATACCTCGGCAACCCGGACGCCACCGCGAAGGTGACGACCGAGGACGGCTGGTTCCGCACCGGTGATGTCGCCGCCGTGGACGCCGACGGCTTTCATCGGATCGTCGGGCGTGAGTCGGTCGACATGATCAAGTCCGGCGGCTATCGGATCGGGGCAGGGGAGATCGAGCACGTCTTGCTGTCGCAGCCCGGGGTCCGTGAGGCGGCGGTCGTCGGCGCGCCTGATCCCGACCTGGGGCAACGAATCGTCGCGTTCGTCGTCGGCGAGCTCGGCAGAGCGGAGGATCTGATCGACGCGGTCGCCGCGGAACTGTCTGTTCACAAACGTCCCCGTGAGGTGCGCGTCGTCGACGAACTGCCGCGCAATGCGATGGGCAAGGTGCAGAAGAAGGCGCTGCTAGAGCGGATCTGAGGCCCGACTCAGAACAGGCGCTTGAGTAGATTCGTCTCGGCGAGGTCGAGTAGTTCGTCACCGCGCCCGGACATCACCGTCCGTAGTGCGTACAGCGCGAAGCCCTTCGCCTGAGCCGCCGAGATCGTCGGTGGGATCGACAACTCCTGCCGGGTGGTCCGCACGTCGAGGAGCGCGGGGCCATCGTGGGCGAGGAACTCCTGGACGGTCTCGGACAGAGTCTGTGAGTCGGCTGCACGGAAACCGCGCACCCCGATCGCGTCCGCGACCCGCGCGAAATCGGGGTTCTCCAGCTCGGTCCCGAAGTTGACGAAGCCCGCCGCCTTCATCTCCAGCTCGACGAAGTTCAGCGACGAGTTGTTGTAGACGACGACCTTGACCGGCAGGTCGGCCTGCACCAGGGTCAACAGTTCACCGAGCAGCATCGCCAGACCGCCGTCGCCCGCGAGCGCAATCACCTGGCGGCCCGGGCACGCCGACGCCACACCGATCGCCTGCGGCAGCGCGTTCGCCATCGACCCATGGCTGAACGAGCCGATGAGTCGTCGCCGACCATTCATCTCCAGGTATCGTGCCGCCCACACGACCGGTGATCCGACGTCGGGGATGAACACCGCGTCGCCGTCTGCGGAGTCGGAGACGAGCCTGGTCAGGTACTGCGGGTGGACCGGGTCACCGGCGTCGGACGGCGTCACCAGATCGTCGAGCGATGCGCGGGTATGGCGGTAGTGGTCGACCGACTTCGAGAGGTGCTTGCTGTCCCGGCCGCTGCGGA